>NZ_JBNNIW010000037.1:0-37849 GCF_050269715.1 Halomonas sp. NPDC076908
AGCCTACAGTTCGTTCGACAAGCTCTGTGAAGCGGTCAAAAACGTATGTGATAATTACGGAAAAAGTAACTCGATAACTTTTGCATAACCACTTATCTTGTGCGCATGTTTGTATCAGTAAATATGTTCGACCTGAAACCTAATCATACAAGGAGTGGATTAGATGACAGTCAAAAGCACACCACTAAATTCTGTAACTGCCCATAAGCAATATAGCGAAATGGCCGATACACCGAATGCTCACAGCACACAGGCTCAGCGTACACAGGTACAGGATGCCTACCCGTCACGCTTGGCTTATATGCCTGAGAAGCGCTGGCTCCCGCGACAAGATGCTGTGGTTAAAGGGCGCCAGCTTTCTGGTCCTTTAAGTCAGGCGCAACTCGACGAGTTCGAGCGTAAAGGGTTTTTATTCATCCCCAATCTCATTGAAGGTGCTGAGCTTGATGAGCTGCGTCGGGAGATGCAGACGCTCATGAGTAACGATAACTATCGTAACGAAGATTTCAGCATCACCGAGCCAGCAAGCCAGGAGATTCGCTCGTTGTTTGCGGTGCATTTCCTCTCTGAGCGCTTAGGTAAGCTGGCGAGCGATGAGCGAGTCGCAGGTGCTGCGCGCCAAATTATTGGCGATGACCCTTATGTGCATCAGTCGCGGATCAATTATAAGCCGGGGTTTGCGGGCCAGGGTTTTAACTGGCACTCCGATTTTGAGACATGGCACGCCGAAGATGGCATGCCAGCGATGCATGCGGTGAGCGCTTCGCTGATTCTGACCGACAACCACGAGTTCAATGGCCCATTGATGCTGATTCCCGGTTCGCACAATAAGTTTGTGCCGTGCCTGGGTGAAACGCCGCAGGATAATCACAAAAGCTCTCTGAAGGCGCAGGAAGTGGGGGTGCCAAGTCCTGAAGCACTGACTGAGCTTGTGGCTGAGCACGGTATTGAAGCGCCTAAGGGGAAAGCCGGCGGCTTGTTACTTTTCGACTGCAATACGCTGCATGCCTCGAATGCTAACCTGTCGCCAGACCCGCGTAGCAACGTGTTCTTTGTGTTTAATCGTCCAGATAACCGCTGTGGTGAGCCGTATGCTGCGGCCAAACAGCGTCCTTATTTTCTGGCCCATAGCCCGAGTGAGCAGGTGCAGCAACATCGTCAATAAATCTGGCGATGATAAATTCCTGGCTTAAGGTTGTGGAACCTTAGTATAGGTGGGGTAAACTGTTGCGCCTGTCGTTGCGAAAGCGGCACGCATAATGAGAAGGAGAATACCCGCCATGCGTTTTGTTCTACAGTTTACCGATGGCCAGGAGTTTCCCCACGCGTTGGGCAAAGTTGTCTGCATCGGCCGCAATTATGCCGACCATGCGAAAGAGCTGGATAATCCGGTACCCACTGAACCATTGCTGTTCATTAAGCCGGCGACTAGCGTAGTGGATCTTACGAAACCGTTGGATCCACCTTTCTCCCGTGGCGATGTACATTACGAAGTGGAGCTTGCTCTGCTGGTAGGTGAAACGTTGACCCATGCTACCCAGGATGAAGCCGAGCGCGCCATCGTGGGCATTGGTTTGGCGATGGATCTGACGTTGCGTGATGTGCAAACGAAGCTAAAAGAGAAGGGGCACCCTTGGGAAATTTGTAAAGCGTTTGATGGAGCCTGTCCGCTTTCATCGTTTTTGCCGTTAAGCCGTGTTCCTAACTGGAATGCGCTGGCTTTCACGCTTGATATTGACGGTGAAGAGGTTCAACACGGTGAAGGCTCCGATATGATCTTCGCTGTACCTACCCTAGTGGCCGAAATGAGCCGTCACTTTACTCTAGAGCCGGGCGATGTGATTTTGACCGGCACGCCGGCAGGTGTAGGGGAACTGGTTCGTGGTTCAAAACTACGCTTAACCTTAACTGGTGGTTTAGAAATCGAAACTAGCGTAGTCGAGTAGCTCTATAGTCGTGTAACTCTATAGTCGTGTAACTCTATAGTCGTGTAACTCTATAGTCGTGTAACTCTATAGTCGTGTAGCTCTATGGTTGAGTAACTAGATGGTGGAGCCGCCCAGTAGTGGAGTAGATAGCACGCCACAAGCATTAGCTATCGTTAAGCTCAATAGAAAGCGCCACTCGTTAATCACGGGTGGCGCTTCTTATTTTGGGGCTGGTTTATTCAAGTCAGTTACTCAAGTAAGTCAATTACTCAAGATAAGTATAGCCTTCCAGCCCTTCGCTTAAGCTTGCCGCAAAGCGTGCTTGCTCGTCGGCAGAAAGGCCACTTGCTGCCAGTTGATCAGTGAGCTTTTGCTTCAGCACATTGGCATTGAAGTTGACGTAGGCCAGCACATCGGCCACGGAGTCCCCCGCGAGTGGATTAGACAGTGTCCATTCGCCGTCTGCATTGAGTGCCGCGTCAACGGAGTCGGTATCGCCAAATAAGTTATGCAGGTCGCCGAGAATTTCCTGATAGGCGCCCACCAGGAAGAACCCTAACCAACGTTCATCATCGGATGGCCACTCGGGTAGCGGCAGCGTGCTTTCAACGCCCTGGCCATCGACATAGCTATCAATGCGGCCGTCGGAGTCGCAGGTAATATCCTGAATCACCGCCCGCCGGGTGGGGGCCTGGTCAAGCCCGCTCAGCGGCAGCACCGGGAAAATCTGCTGAATGCCCCACACATCGGGCACGGATTGAAACAGCGAAAAATTGACGAACAGTTTATCGGCAAGCTTTTCCGCTAACTCATCCATAATCTCGCGGTGAGCACGGTTGCGGGTGTCAAGCTGAGTGCGCAGTCGCGCGCAGGCAGCCATGTAAATACGCTCGCCTTCGGCGCGGGCGGTAATGTTGCTCAAGCCCATCACAAAACGATCCTGTAACTCACTGACCGCTTGTAACAGGTCATGCCACGCTTCAACCAGCATGCGTGGCTCTTGGGCGGTGGCAAGCTGCTCAAACACACGCCACAGCAACTCCACTTGAGTATCTTCTTGGGGGTGCCGTTCAGGCGGAGTGTCATCAATGCGCTCCTCGCCAATCACGTTGGTGATGAGCACCGCGTGATGGGCGGTTAGCGCGCGGCCGGATTCGCTGATTAAATGCGGCTGGGGCAGGTTCGCTTCCTGGCATAGCTGTGCAAACGCGCTGACCACGTTACGGGCATATTCGCGCATCGAGTAGTTGGCTGAGCAGAAGCTACGCGAGCGGGTGCCTTCGTAGTCAATCCCGAGGCCGCCGCCCACGTCGACGGTGTCAATCGGCGCGCCCAGCTCCATCAGGTTTTGGTAGAAGCGTGCGCACTCGCGCAGTCCGCGTTGAATATCGCGAATATTGGCGATCTGTGAACCCAGATGGAAGTGCACTAACTGCAGGCTGGCTAGGGCATCCTGCTCGCGCAGAGTTTCTACCACCTCAAGAATCTGGCTTGCGGTCAGGCCGAACTTGGATTTTTCACCGCCGGTATTCTGCCACTTGCCTTTACCCACGGAGGCCAGACGAGCGCGCAGGCCAATACGCGGCGTTACTTCCAATTCGCGGGCTTCTTCTAAAATCAGTTGTAGCTCGGAGAGCTTTTCGACGACTAAATAGACCTTATGACCCAGTTTCTCCCCCAGCAGCGCAAGGCGCACATACTCGCGATCTTTGTAGCCGTTGCAGACAATCAGTGAAGAGCCGCCATCGGAAAGTGCCAACACCGCCAGCAGCTCTGGCTTGCTGCCCGCTTCCAGCCCAACGCGGCCATTGCCACGCTCAGCGGTGGCTAAAATTTCTTCCACTACACGGCGCTGCTGGTTCACTTTGATCGGGTAAACCGCTGTGTAGCCACCCTGGTACTCGCAGTCGCTCATGGCCGCATCAAAGGCGCCGCATAGCTGCTCAACGCGGTCGTGAAGAATATCGCTAAAACGCACTAGTACCGGCAAACGAAGTCCGGCGCTTTGCAGTTGGCGAACCAGCCCGCTAAGTGGTAGCGCCGGACCTTCCGCATCGCTGCCCAGCGGGCGTACCAGGGCTTGGCCGTGGTCATCGACATCGAAGTAGCCGCTGCCCCATTGGTCGATATTCCAGGTACGCCGAGCGCGAAGCGCCGGGCTAGTTGTGGCCATCACACTCATGCAGAAACCTCAGGCAGCGGCAGCGCACCGTGGGCAATGCGCGCATTTAAAATAGTACGGAAACGCTCCGGGTCGTGGGGCGTCAAATCATGGGCTGGTGGGTCAACGTAGACCACCAACAAACGCGACAGCCAGTAGCGCAGCGCCGTCATACGTAACATGGTAGGCCATAGCTCACGCTCCGCAATGGTCAACGGGCGACGAGCTTGATAGGCGCTTAATAAGGCGTCGTAGCGCTCTGCGTTGAGCGTACCATCCTCGTTAGAGGCCCAATCATTGATCACAATCGCTAGGTCAAACAGCAAGTCACCGGTACAGCCGTTGTAAAAATCGATAATGCCGCCGAGCTGGTCACCTTCGAACAGGGTGTTGTCACGAAATAGGTCGCCGTGCAGAGCGCCTTGTGGCAGCTCGTTGTGCTGGATAAAGGCGCTTTCAACGTCGTCGACTTCATTTTTCATCAACGTTTGATCGGCGGGGCTTAAATAGCTCAACACCTTGTGGTGCATAACATGCAGCCAATTCAGGTCACGCGGGTTCGGGCGGTGTCCTGGAAAACGCTTTGAGACCACATGCAGGCGGCCCAGGGTGTCGCCCAAGGCGTGACACTGGGCCAGGTTTGGTGCTTCAGGGTGGCGACCAGGCAGGCGCGGAAACAGTAGCGCCGGTTTGCCTTCCAGGCTATGCAGCGCGATGCCTTCGCGGTCATGCACCGTGCCAGGCACCGGTAAACGGTGCTCATCTAAATAATCGAGCAGTTCGACAAAAAATGGCAGCTCTTCATGCTCGCCCTGTTCGAACAGGGTTAACACCAGTTCACGCCGGTCGGTGGTCACAAAAAACGTCGAGTTTTCAGTGCCGCCCGCAACGCCCTGTAGGGAAACGAAACTACCAACATCAAATTTTTCTAAAAACGCGGCGACCTGTGCGTCGCTAAGCGGGGTAAATACAGCCATGAGAATCTCGCCCAGGTTGCTAAGCCCGTTATTGTAGCGGCTTGAAAGCTCAGTTGGCAGCGTTGTTGTAACAGTTATATATAGAGTTGAGGTGGATTGGCTCGGCAGGCAGCCTGTGCAACGCGTATTATGTGGGCAACTCTCTTTTTACGACTCTTTTTAGCAATTTTTCAATAATGGAACTTGGTTATGGCTCGCGCTCCGATCGTTCTCGTCGATGGCTCTTCCTATCTTTACCGGGCATTTCACGCACTGCCGCCGCTCACGACCTCCAATGGTCAGCCGACGGGTGCGGTGAAAGGTGTGTTGAACATGCTCAAGCGGCTGATCAAAGATTATCCGCAAAGCCCTATGGCGGTGGTGTTTGACGCGCCGGGGAAAACCTTCCGCGATAATATATACAGCGACTATAAGGCCCATCGCCCGCCGATGCCTGATGACCTGCGCAGCCAAATTGCCCCTCTGCACGCTTGTGTGAAGGCGTTGGGCTTGCCGCTGCTGTGTATTGACGGCGTTGAAGCCGACGACGTGATTGGTACTTTGGCCCATCATGCCACTCAGGCAGGGCGCGATGCGGTGATCTCCACGGGCGATAAGGACATGGCACAGCTGGTCAATGCCCATATCACGCTGGTTAATACCATGAAGGATGAAACCCTGGATGAGGCAGGGGTAGAAGAGAAATTCGGTTTGCCACCTACGCTGATTATCGATTTTCTCGCCCTGATGGGGGATAAGGTCGACAACATCCCAGGCGTACCCGGTGTGGGTGAAAAGACTGCTATCGGCCTACTACAAGGTATGGGTGGCGGGCTAAAGACTATTTATGGCGATTTGGAACGCGTCAAAACGCTTACCTTCCGAGGCGCAAAAACGCTATCCAAGAAGCTTGAAGAGCATCGCGATCAGGCGTTTCTTTCCTATCAGTTAGCAACCATCAAAGTCGACTGCGATCTGCCGGTGGGCTTAGATGATTTGGATATCGCCCATCCTGATCGCGAAGCGCTGGTCACGCTGTATAAAGAGATGGAGTTCCGCCAGTGGCTGGGTGAGCTGCTGGAAGGCAAAGACGAAGGCGTGGATGACGTTAAAGGCGGCGAACCTGCGCCTGCCAGCGCTGAGGAAGCGGATAGCGAGCTACAGGGGGCGAGTGCGTCTTCTCAAGCAAGTACACGCGAAGATCACGTCATCCTGGAGCAGGTAGACTTCGAGCGCTGGCTTGAGCGGCTGCAAAACGCAGAGCGCTTCTGTTTTGACCTGGAAACCACCAGCCTCAACTATATGGATGCTGAAATTGTCGGTGTCGGCTTGGCACTGGAAGCGGGGGAAGCGGCCTATATTCCCCTTGCCCATGATTACCTGGATGCTCCCCAACAGCTTGACCGCAAAGCGGTTCTGGCGGCGCTAAAACCGCTGCTGGAAGACCCGGAAAAAACGAAAATAGGCCAAAATCTCAAGTACGATATTTCGGTATTGGCCAACTACGCCATCTCTGTGGCAGGCCCTTTTGCCGACACCATGCTGGCCTCCTACGTGCTCAACTCTACTGCCACGCGCCATGATATGGATTCGCTGGCGCTGAAGTATCTGGGCGAAAAGACCATCACCTTTGAAGAGATTGCCGGTAAGGGCGCTAAACAGCTGACCTTTAACCAAATTGCCCTGGAGCAGGCAGCGCCTTACGCTTGCGAAGACGTCGATATCACGTTAAGGCTCCAGGAGGCGCTACGTCCTCAGGTCGAAAACGAAGGGCGCCTGGCAGAGGTGCTAGATCATATTGAACTGCCGCTGATCAAAGTACTCTCGCGGATTGAGCGTAATGGGGTTGCCGTGGATGCTGAGCTACTGCACAAACAGAGCCAGCAGCTAGAAAAGCGAATTGGTGAGTTAGAGCGCGAAGCGTTTGCGCTCGCCGGGCGCGAATTTAATCTGGGCTCCCCCAAGCAGCTTGGGCAGATTCTGTTTGAAGAACTGAAAATTCCGGCGCTTAAGAAAACACCCAAAGGGGCACCTTCGACCGCAGAAGGCGTGCTGGAAGAGCTGGCGCTGGATTACCCGCTACCCAAGGTGATTATGCAGCATCGTGGTCTTGCCAAGCTAAAATCCACCTACACTGATAAGCTGCCACGCTTGCTCAATAAAGCCACTGGCCGGGTGCATACCAGCTACCATCAGGCGGTCACCGCTACCGGGCGTCTGTCGTCATCTGATCCGAACTTACAAAACATCCCCATTCGTACCGAAGAGGGTCGCAAGATTCGTCAGGCGTTTATCGCCCGCCCTGGCTACCGCATTGTCGCCGCCGACTACTCGCAGATTGAGCTGCGTATTATGGCGCACCTTTCTGAAGATAAAGGCTTGCTGGAAGCATTTGCCGAGGGGCGTGATATCCACACCGCCACCGCGGCGGAAGTCTTTGGCACCTCCCTTGAGAAGGTGTCGGGTGACCAGCGCCGCAGCGCCAAAGCGATTAACTTCGGTTTGATCTACGGCATGAGCGCTTGGGGGTTGTCACGCCAGCTACATATAGAGCGTAACCAAGCCCAGACCTATATTGATCGCTATTTTGACCGCTATCCTGGCGTTGCCCGCTATATGGAGCGCATCCGCTCCCAGGCGGCGGAAGATGGTTTTGTCGAAACCGTGCTAGGTCGGCGGCTCTACCTGCCGGAAATTCAGTCGCAAAATCGCAATCGTCGCCAAGGCGCCGAGCGCACGGCCATTAATGCGCCGATGCAGGGTACGGCGGCGGATATTATCAAACAAGCGATGATTGATGTGGATGCGTGGCTGGCAGAAGGCGAGTTTGATGCGTTGATGGTGATGCAGGTGCACGATGAACTGGTGTTTGAAGTGGCTGAAAAGCAGGTCGAAGCGTTTATCGAGCAGGTGCAAAAACGCATGCAGGGCGCGGCGGAGTTAAAAGTACCGCTAATCGTGGAAGCGGAAAGCGGCGCCAATTGGGATGAAGCCCACTGATAGTAAGTTTACCCCCCACGTTAACGCGGGGGGGACTTAATCGCGCAGTACGCTGCCGCGCCGCTGGGGTTCTAGGTCTACCTGTTCACCAACTTTCCACAATGTGTGGCTAGGGGTAATAACGCTATATCGTTGGCCTTTTTGCTCCAGTAAATAGAAGCAGTCATGGCCACGGAACTCTCGTTCAATAATGGTGGCACCCTTGCCTTGCTCAGCGGGTGACATGGCAAGATGTTCGGGGCGCAGTGAAACGCGCACCGGGCCTTTGATAGTTGAATCAATGCCTACCGGCCCCAGCGCTGTTTGCGCTATCTCGCCATCGGCATCGCCGTCCAATAAGTTGGTATGGCCCAAAAACTCAGCCACAAAAGCGGTGGCTGGGCGTTGATAAATATGTTCCGGACGATCCATTTGGAGCAGTTTGCCTGCGTGCATAACGCCGACCTGATCAGCAAAGGAGAGCGCTTCCCCCTGGTCGTGCGTTACCAGAATGGCGGTAGTCCCCGACGCTTTAAACAGTTTGCGGACTTCTTTGCGGGTGGATTCCCTAAGCGCCGCATCCAGGTTAGAGAACGGTTCATCCAGCAACACCAGCTCAGGTTCGGCGGCCAGGGTGCGGGCCAGGGCTACCCGCTGCTGTTGGCCACCGGAAAGCTCATCTGGCATGCGTTTAACAAGATCCGCCAGACCCACTAAATCTAGCCACTCGCGGGCCTTTGCGGCCCGTTTTGCTTTGGGTACATGGCGCATGGCAAAGGCAACGTTCTGGCCCAGGGACATATGCGGGAACAGAGCGTAATCTTGGAACACGATGCCGATGCGGCGCTGTTGAGGCGGCAAAGCAGTGACATTTTTGCCATGTAAAAACAGCTGGCCTTCATCGGGCTGTTCAAAACCGGCGATCATTCTCAATGTGGTGGTTTTACCACAGCCGCTGGGGCCAAGCAGTGCCAAAATATCGCCGCTTTCTAAATTAAAACTAACGTTGTCTACTGCCAGTGGATCGCCTGGGCGATAACGCTTAGAGAGGCCTTCGACCGCAAGTAGCGGGGTATTAAGCGCCGCAGCTACTCCTTGAGGCGTTGTAGCTACATTGAGGGTAGTCATCGTTTTCCCTCCCGGGCAAGTAGTAGGCCAACCGAAATACTTGAAAACACCACAATCGCCGCTGCAAAAGGGGCGGCTTCTGCCAGCATGCCTTCAGAAGTGCGCGTAAATACGGTCACTGCCAGCGTGGTATATCCCGTGGGTGCGAGTAAAAAGGTGATCGGTAACTCTTTCATACACAGTACAAATACCAGAACCACGCCGGAAAGTATGCCGCGGCGCAGGCGTGGAAAAATCACATAAATAAACGTTGATACAGGCCCATGACCCAAAGAGTGGGCAGCTTGCTCCATACTGGGGCGCGTTTGTAAAAGCGCGCTGCGAATCGGGCCGAGCGCCAGCGCCAGCGATGCCATGGCCCAGGTAATGATCAGCAGGGCCAGGGTTTGATAGAGAAAGGAGGCTGTCTGTAAGGCAAAAAACACCATTGCCAGTGCCAGCGCCAGCGGCGGAATGGCATAGCCAATATAGGCAGAACGCTCAATCACGGCGGTAAACGGCGAGCGATAACGCACACTTAGAAAGGCCAACGGCAGGGCAAAGGCTACCGCTAAGATTGCCGCAGGAAGCGCAGCCCCTGCTGAACGCAGCAGCGTGCTTGGTACGCGAGCAAAGAAACTCATATCAGGCGGGGCTAACAGCAACCAGTAGCTTAAAATCATCGCGGGTAGCCCAATAGAGGCACCAAACAGCACTATCAGGTAAGGCCACGCTAACCAGCGCGCTCTGCCCAATGGGCGTGGTGGAATAGGCCGCGCCACGCCGGTGCCTACGCGGGCGAGCTTGCGCTTGACCACAACGCTATCGATTAACACAAAGCAGAAGGCCAGCGCCAACAGCATGATTGCCAGCCACGCCGCGTAAATACGGTCAAAGGCACCGGAGTATTGAGTATAAATAGCATAGCTAAAGGCTTCATAGCGCATGAGCGCGACGGCACCAAAATCGCCTAGAACGTAGAGTGTAATCACCAGCCAACCAGCCATCAGGGCGGGCATCAGGTGAGGCAAAATAATCAGACGGAAAATATCGAGCTGTGAATAGCCCAGGCTACGGGCGCTCTCTTCCAAATTGCCGTCTAAGCCGGCAAGTGCCGCGCGAAGATTTAAAAACAGATAGGGAAAGGTGTACAGCGAAAGCGCTAGGGTGGCACCGCTGTAACCCTGTAAGCGGGGTAGTTGAACACCAAACAGCTGCGCCATCACGCCATAGTTGCCGCTCAAGCCAATCAATGCATAGGCCATCACATAGCCCGGCACCGCTAATGGCACCACACCAAGGACGGTCAGCAAGCGTTTGCAGGGAATATCCGTACGGGTAACCAACCACGCTAACGGAAACGCCATCAGTGTCGTGGCCAATACCACGCCGCACGCTAACGTCAGTGTGTTAATCAGCAGGTCAAGATTACGGCTACGGAAAATCAGCGAAACCAGCGTATCGCTATCTGCTTCAAAGGCACGTAATCCCAGATACACCAGCGGAATCAACATTGCCAGGGCGGCAATGATTGATGGCAGTAATATGTGTAGGGGAGCCTGCTTTGGCCAGAAACGTAGCCGAGAAGCAGTCACTTGCAAATGTGCCATGGTATCTCGTGAAAACGCCCTAGCCGCCTTACAAAAGGCGGCTAGGGCTTTAGCAAACCGAGCGGACCTACCTAAATCAGTAGGCCGCTATGAACATCGTTACAGCAAGTTAACGTCGCGCAGCAGGTTCAGGGTACCTTCCAGGTCTTGAAGGTCATCCAGATCAATCTGCGGAGAGACTTCTAGCAGTCGATCAAAGTCTTCAAGGATCGGGTTCTGAATCACGTTGCGCGTAACCGGGTACTCGTAAACACTTCCGGTGAAATACTGTTGAGCGGCAGGCGACAGCAGAAAGCGAATAAACTCCACGGCAGCTTCCTGGTTCTCGCTGCTTTCAAGTACCGCAATGCCTGCTACGTTAACCAAGTTGCCAATATCGCCATCTGCAAAGAAGGCCTGCTCAACAGGGTACTCGCTATCGGTAGCTTTAAACCGCGGCAAATAATAATTGTTTACCAAGCCGAAGTCGACTTCTCCACCTGCAATGCCCTCTACTTGAGTGCCGTTGTTGCGGAAGGTGACAGCGCCATTGTCGCGCATGCCCTCCAGCCACTCGCGGGTCTCTTCGTCACCGTGCTCAAGGCGCATGGCAGTAATAAACGATTGGAATGAACCGTTAGTTGGTGCCCAGCCTACGCGGCCTTCGTACTGCTCATCGGTTAAGTCAAAGATGCTTTCTGGAAGCTCATCTTCCTCGACACGCTCAGGTGAGTAGGCAATCACGCGGGCTCGGCCACTGGAAGCTACCCAGTTACCGGTTTCGCTGGTGTAAATGGTGGGTAGGTCTTGGTAAATATCTTCAGGAAGCTCAGCAAGCAGGCCTGCCTGGCTAATAGCACCCATTGCTCCAGCGTCTTGACCCCAGTAAAGGTCAGCCGGAGAACGGTCGCCTTCTTCCTGAATGAGGACTGCCAACTGAGCGGTGTCGCCATAGCGCACGTTAACACTGATACCGGTCTCTTTCTCAAACTGGGCAATGATCGGTTCAACCATGGACTCGCCACGGCCTGAATAAAGCGTGAGGTCAGCGGCAGAGGCCAGTGGGGCAGCAAATAGTGTTGCGGCGGCAGTCGCCAATAACGTTTTATGCATCTCAAGCATTCCCTTTTTCAGTCGTTCAGGCTTAGGCTGCTGAGCAGCGCTCTACCTCAACGATAACAAAAAAATGTCCGCTTGCAAATGATAATGATACGCAAAATGATTCTTGTCTATTAGTCTCATGCCTACTTTTGTGAACCTCATAAAAAAGCCCGACATTGTCGGGCAATCAAGAAGTTACTAATTATTTGGTTAACCAGCAACAGGGAACTATTGAGCAGTCCAGCCACCATCAACCATCAGTGCACTACCGGTGACCATGGCCGCGGCGGGTGACGCCAGAAACACCACCGAACCCATGATGTCCTCCACTTGACCAAGGCGGCCAAGGGGAATCTTAGCGATCACGCTTTCTAAGAAACCAGGCTGCTCAAAATAAGGGCGTGTCATGGGTGTTTCGATAAACGTCGGACAAACAGAGTTAACCCGTATACCGCGCGGGCCAAGTTCCACCGCCATGGCACGCGTCATGCCCTCTACTGCAGATTTCGAAGCGCAATAAAGGCTGCGATTTGCAGCCCCTACATGGCCCATCTGAGAAGAAATATTGATGACGCTGCCACCGTTCGGCATTTGCCCAACAATGGTTTGGGTGAGGAAATAACAGGCTCGCACGTTAAGGTCCATCACTGTGGCATAGTCATCTTCACTGACGTCTGCCAGGGGCTTGGGCCGATTGGTGCCAGCGTTATTGACCAAAATATCAAATGAGTGGCTTGCCAGTGCCTGCTTCAGCGCTGAGTGGTCGTTAACGTCCAGTGCTAATCCATTCGCCTTGAAGCCAGCGGCTTGTAAAGCGCCAACGGCTTCATTTAGCGTTCCCTCGCTGCGGGCGACTAGCGTTACCTCAGCACCCGCTTGAGCAAGTGCGCAGGCGCAGGCTAGACCAATGCCCTGGCTGGCCCCGGTGATGAGCGCGCGCTTACCGGTTAGCTGCAGGCTGGGTGTCTGCGGTAGCGTCATGCATCCACCGCTGAAGCGTAGGGCACATTGCGCTTACCGTAACGGCGAACCCGCTCATTGGCCTGTTCGCCATGACCCGCGAACCCTTCTAGCGCACATAGCCGCGAACAGTAGCTACCGATTTCAGCGGAAGCCTCATCCGTCAGCACGCGCTGGTAGGTGCAGGTTTTTAAGAACTTACCTACCCATAATCCGCCGGTGTAGCGGGCGGCTTTTTTGGTCGGCAAGGTGTGGTTAGTGCCGATCACTTTGTCACCAAACGCCACATTGGTACGCGGGCCAAGGAACAGCGCGCCGTAGTTGGTCATCTTTTCCAGGTAAAGTTCTGGGTCTTCGGTCATTACCTGAACGTGCTCGTAGGCCATCTCATTAGCGACCTGCAGCATCTCTTCATGGCTATCGCAAACAATCACCTCGCCGTGGGTTTCCCAGGCTTTACGCGCGATCTCGGCAGTCGGCAGTTTCTTGAGTAGCTCTTCAATTGCCGCCAGGGTGTCGTTAGCGAGCTTTTCTGAATTAGTCAGCAGCGCTGCTGGTGATGTGGGGCCATGTTCGGCCTGGCCTAGTAGATCAGTGGCACATAACAGTCCGTCGACGCTTTCGTCGGCAATAACCAATGTTTCTGTCGGGCCAGCGAACAGATCAATGCCCACCCGGCCAAATAGCTGGCGCTTAGCTTCCGCTACAAAGGCGTTGCCCGGGCCGACTAGCATATCGACGGGTTCGATAGTGTCGGTACCAATCGCCATGGCGCCGACTGCCTGCATGCCACCTAGTACGAGGATTTCATCGGCACCGGCTAAATGCATGGCCGCGACAATCGCCGGATGGGGTTTGCCTTTATAAGGCGGCGCAGCGGCAATCACGCGCCTAACGCCAGCTACTTTAGCCGTCAGCACGCTCATATGAGCTGACGCCACCATGGGGTAGGCTCCGCCCGGAATATAACAACCCACCGAGTTAATCGGCAGATGCTTGTGGCCTAGCATAACGCCTGGACGAGTCTCGATCTCAACCGGCTGCATGGAGGCAAGCTGAGCTTCCGCAAAGCGGCGAATTTGGGCTTGGGCAAAGCGGATGTCTTCAAGGTCACGCTCTGCAACTTCGCTCATTGCTTGAGCGATATCGGCCTCACTCAGGCGAAAAGAGGTGGGGGACCAGTTATCAAACTTTTCAGATAGCTCACGCACCGCTTTGTCACCGTTAGCCTCGATATCGGCGAGGGTCTTTTCGACGGTTTCACGTACTTGGCGATCAGCTTCGGCGCGAGTCTCAACTGAAGCCCCGGTTTTAAGATGGCGAATCATATAAAGCTCCTGTTACGCATTGTGCAGTTATTTTTAAAGCGTTAGAGATAAGGCTATGCGTTGTTGCATACGAATGCAATGGTGGGCTGGGCTACTATTTTAAAGCCTTTAAACGAGCGCCCCCACGCTAAAGCGAGGGGGCGTAATTGACCTGAAATGCGCTAAGGGTTTATCAACGGGGTTGTAAGCCTAGTTATCAACCTAGCAATCTATTGGGCAGGCCTGTGACTAGCCAAGGGAAGAACGACATAAGTACACAGGCCAGTAGGATGAGTAGTACAAACGGCACTACGGCTTTGTACAAATCGACGATTTCTACCCCAGGCGGCGCCACGCCTTTTAAATAGAACAGCGCATAGCCGAACGGCGGGGTTAGGAAGGAGGTCTGTAGCACCACCGCGACCATTACCACGAACCACAGTGGATCTACCCCCATGGTTTGAACAATAGGTAGCATAATGGGGAAGCTGAGCAGCACGATGCCGGTCCAGTCCAAGAACATTCCCAGCACGAAGACCAAGAACAGCATCATGATCAGCGCGCCAGTAGTCCCGCCTGGCATGGCCAACAGCAGGTCTTGAATCACCTGCATGCCGCCACCGCGTGAGAATACCCCGGTGAACGCGGTTGCACCCACTAGCACTAGCATGACCATGGTGGTGGTTTTGCCTGCCTCAATCAGGGTGTGATAGCAGGTTTTAAGCTTCCGGTCGCCAAAAATCATAAACAGGATAAAGGCGATGAATACGCCAATCGCCGACGCCTCTGTTGCCGTCGCAATACCGGTGAACAGCGCGCCCAGTACCCCCAGGATCAACGACATCGGTGGCACAACATACTTTGCCAGCATGATCAGCAGCTGTTTGGTGCTCACTTGGGCGCGTTCCTCCTTCGGCACCGGGGGGCCGTAAGAGGGTTTGAAGTGGCAGATCAGCAGCACATAGAGGGCATACATAACACCCAGCATTAAGCCGGGAATCATTGCACCCGCAAACAGCGCGCCCACCGAGACCGGCGAATAGCTGGCCATGAGGATAAGCATGATGCTGGGCGGAATCAGAATGCCCAAACAGCCGCTCGCCATTATGACACCGGCGCTGAGCTCTTTGTTATAGCCGTACTTGAGCATTGGCACCAAGGCAATCATGCCCATTACCGCAATTGAAGCACCAACAATGCCGGTGGTGGCCGCTAACAGCACGGACACGATAACGACGGTTAAGGCCAAGCCGCCACGCAGGTTGGCGAGCAGTAAACGCATGGCGTCAAACATCTTTTCCGTGACGCCAGAGTCGTTCAAGAATCTCGCCATCAAGACAAATAGCGGTATCGCCACCAACACGTAGTTGTCCATGGCATTACCAAAAATATTATTAATCAAGGTGCCTAACACACGCTCGCCTGGGCCAAGAAACGCGCCGATAACGGCGACGCCACCCAGCACAAAGGCAAGAGGATGGCCCATGAACAGCCCGATTAATAAGCCGCCAAACATAACGATGGCGAGTAGTTCTGGACTTAAGTTCATACGGACTCCTCCTCGCGCAGTTGCATGATGGCGCGCAGCACGATAGCGATCGCCTGCAGGAGAATCAGCACAGCGGCGACAATAATAACGCCTTTGATTGGGTAAACCGGGATTGAGACCATGCCATAGGTGGTTTCACCCCGGCTGAAGGAGCGCTCGAAAAAGCGCCATCCGTAGGTGATTAACATCCAGATAAAGGGCACGAAGAAAATCAGGTAACCCAGTACTTCAATAAGTGCCTGCTTCTTACGTGACAGCAAGCGCTTTAAAACATCGACTTCAACGTGCACATGATGGCGCAGTCCATAGGCGGCCATCAGCATAAAGTGGGCACCAAAAAGCATTTTAGTAACATCAAACGCCCAGTCGCTGGGCCGTCCGAACAAAAAGCGTGACGCAATATCGTAAAGAACAATCAGAGTAATGATGGCAATCAATGGAGCAATGATGCGCCCGAAGAGCTCATTGATCGCATCGATCGCCTTGGCAATCGCATTCATGGAAGATCTCCGCGGTCAGCACAAAAAACCGCCCCGGAGAATCGGGGCGGCACAGAAGCGCCTTATAGGCAGGCTTCGATCTCTTCCAATGAGGGGAGGTTATCCATGGTACGGCTCATGTTGAACGGAACCGAAACGTCGCGCCATTTGGCATAATCTTGTAGGTAGGTAACCATAGACTGATAGACCTTGGCGTGGTCTTCGTTCTCACAGGCACCGCGAACGATGACTTCGTTAGTGATGTCTTGGATGCGCGCCAGGTCTTCCTCGGAGAACTGGTTAATGGTGATGCCAGCATCCAGGAACTTCTGAGTGGCATCAGTGGACTCGCGCTCGGACCATGCCAGCGACCAAGCCATTGTCGCATCAGCCGCAATTCTTAACTTCTGCTGAGTTTCTTCTGACAGCGCATCCCAGGCGTCAATGTTAATCATCACGCCGAACACGCTGGCAGACTGGTGCCAGCCGGGCGTTGCCCAATAGTCGGCCACTTCGGCAAAGCCAGCATTGTAGTCAACGCCAGGGGTAGAGAATTCACCCGCGTCGATAACACCACGCTCAATGGCTTGATACACTTCGCCACCTGCGAGGGTCACTTGGGAGCCGCCTAGCTCTTCAAGCACACGACCCTGGTCGCGACCAGAAAGGCGTAGACGCTTACCTTCCAAGTCAGCAATGCTTTCAATCGGTGTACGGCCCATAAAGCCGGATTCGTTATTCAGTGCGGCATAAGGTAGGTACATCATGTCGTACTGGCCGTAGATCTCTTCATAGAGTTCACGACCGCCCCATTGCTGAATCCAGTTAATGTAGTCAACGGCGTTAAATAGGCTGGTGGTGGTCGCGAGAGGAGAGAACGCTGGGTTTAAACCTGCCCAATAGCCTGGCCAATCGCCAGCGGCTTCAATACTACCGGTTTCAGTCGCATCAAATACTTCAGTGCCGGGCATTAGGGTGCCGCCCGCACGGAAGTTAATTTGTAATTCGTCGCCTGCTAGTTGGTTTACTAACTCGGCCCAGTGCTGGTCAATCTTAATTAGATCAAGGTTGTCTGGCCAAGTAGAGGTCATTGTCCACTGCTCTTGCGCTTGGGCAGTGGTAGCTAGGGCTGCGAAGGCAACGCCCGCTGCGAGGCCAGTAAGAGCGAATTTGTTCATTTTTTTCATGATGTATTTCCTGGTTTGGCGTGTAGCGTTATTAGTGTTTGTTAGCTGAATGCAGGAAAGTGCAGGTACGTAAATTACGTTTACGTAAACATTGTTGTTAAAACGCTGCATGGCTAAATTAGCACAACAGACCCGCTGCGGTGCAATATCAATCACGCAAAAGATTTTAGCCGTACTTTTTCAAGTTTTTTGATAAATTAGTTTATTAAACAGTTGGTTATTGTTTTTATGAAAGGCATTGTGAATTATTCCTCAGCTTAAAAGCGTTGAAAGTAGTTAAAAGCTACAACCAAAGTTGTAAGCAAAAGGCTTGTACTGATAAGCCGAAAGCGATGCTGCAGCGGCGAGTCGTCGTGAAGCACTCATAAAGGGGAGGCAGTCGGTGATTCAGCACACTCGTCAGGCGTGCTCAGTGGCAGCACTCACGCTTCACGCGCAACGCTTAGCCCGTCGTGGCTGGCGCCAGCTGGTATGGCTAAGGGGGGATGCGCACCAGTGCCGCACTCTTGCGCTGGCCTTATGGCAGGCCCATTCTTGGAAAGCGCCACTATGGGTCGGAGACCAAGCGTGGCAAGGTAATCAAAAGAGAATCGAAGGTGAATGCTTGCCACCTTCAGTGATTCTCTCGCCTCGCAAGGCACGCACTCGTCTAGGTGCTGAGCATCAGTTGATCGTACTTGACGCAAGCGTCACCGGACTTGACCCCGAAGCGCTAGGCGCACTTTCCGGTACCCTTGTTGGCGGTGGATTAATGGTGCTAATTACGCCGCTGAGCTTAGGCGAAAAACCCGACCCAGATTACACCCGTTTTGCCGATCATCCGCGACACTGGTCCGACCTTAGTGCTCACTATCTGGCACGCTTAGCCCGTCAGATGCATGCCTCTACCCAAGTAGTCCATTGGATCGCAGGTCAAATGCCGTGTCTGCCATTACTATCCGTGACCGAGATATCTGAGGCGGTCAGTGGCGACAGAGACTGCCTTAGCGCAGACCAAGCCAATGCCGTGAGTGAGCTTGTGGCCTTAAAGCGGCGGCGTCCCCTGGTGATTACCGCCGACCGAGGGCGTGGTAAAAGCGCCGCGCTGGGCATTGCTTGCGCGCGCTTGTTAACCGCTGCTTCACTACATAAACCCAGGCGCATTGTGATTACCGCCCCGCGGCTGAGCTCGGTAGCAAGCGTGTTTGAGCGGGTAGCCGCGCTTTGCCCTCATGGGCGTCTGGCCTCTGCGGGTCACTTCTTGTTAACGCAGGGGAGTGAACTGGTTTTTTTACCGCCGGATCTACTCACCGAGCAGCTGAACGCTCAGCAACAGGGGGGGGGTGGCAGTTATTTGATGGTTGATGAAGCGGCGGCGATTCCCGCCGCGCTGCTTGGTCAGTGGTTATCGGCTTTCCCGCGTATAGCCTTTGCCACCACGGTGCATGGCTATGAAGGCTCTGGCCGAGGATTCGCGCTACGCTTTCGCGATACGCTTGAACGGCTGACACCACAATGGAAAGCGCTGGCGCTGAAAGCGCCCATTCGCTGGCGTGCTGGCGATCCGCTGGAAGCCCTGATTAATCAACTGCTGCTGTTGAAAGCGCCACTGCCTACTGCCCAGCAGGTAGGTGGCGAAGTTGCTGCTACAAAGCTGATTGAGCGCGCTTGGTTTGGCCAACAAGATGCCGCCCTGGAGAAGCTGTTCGGGCTTTTGGTGCAGTCCCACTACCGCACCACGCCAAACGATCTGCGCCAACTGCTTGATGGCCCGGGGACGGCACTGCGTATCATTGAGCAGGAAAATGAGCCGCAGGCAGTGCTGGTGACGCGTGAAGAGGGCGGCTTTGCCCCGGCGCTTGCCGACCAAGTTGCCCGTGGTGAGCGCCGCCCTCAGGGGCATTTACTAGCGCAATCGCTTGCCACTCACGCTGGCAGCCGTGACGCGCTGACTGCTCGCTGGCGCAGGGTAGCGCGTATCGCTACCCATCCAGAGCGGCGGCGTCAAGGCTTTGGAAAAGTCCTGTTAGAGGACGATATCGCCGATGCCAAGCGGCAGGGCATAGCGCTGTATGGTGCTACATTTGGTGCTGAGGCGTCGCTGCTACGGTTTTGGCTGGCGCAAGGTTTTACGCCGGTACGGCTGGGCGTCACCCGAGAAACCGCCACCGGGGAGTTTGCGGTGATGGTGGCAAAAGCGTTGAATGGCGAGGGCGAAGTGGTGCTTGCTGATCTAAGCGAGCGCTTTCAAGCCGCGTTAACCGGCCTGCTGGCGTTTGAACTTAAGGCGCTGTCTGCTGAAGTGGTCGTTTTGTTACTAAGCCAACTACCAAGCGTGGCGCTTAGCGCTCGCGAGCAGCAGGATATTGAAGATGTGGCTACGGCCCACCGTGACCCGGCGCTAGCTCGCCCGGCCTTGCAAGCGCTAGCCCGGCAGGCAAGCCACTACTCCTTTATGCTTCAGTGTCAGCAGGCGCAGCGGCTAGCGGCCTGGGCGTTCCAAAACGTGCCGCTAGCGAGCGGCCATAAAGAGGCGGTAAGTGCTTTGCGGTATGCCGTGGCAACGTTGCGTGATCAGGTTAATCAATAGCTGCATGCATTTGCTGATTCGCTTTTCCAAATTAACCTAGAGCGGTAGAGTAGGCCGGTTGCCGATAATGAAGAGTCTCCATGAACGCACATCTTGAAGCGCTGACGCCCACCTTGGTTTGGCGTCACTTTCGTACGCTCTGTAACACGCCGCGCCCGTCTGGGCATGAAGCAGCCCTCGTCGCTACGCTTGAAGCCTGGGCCGATAGCCTAGGGCTCGCTCACGACCGCGACGCCTTTGGTAATTTACGCATTCGTAAGCTGGCTTCCCCTGGCTGCGAACAGGCTCCCGGCGTGATACTCCAGGGCCACTTGGATATGGTCGCCCAGGCCAATAGTGGCCACAGCCACGACTTCACCCGCGACCCCATCAGTACCTATGTGGCCGACGGCTGGCTGCACGCCGATGGCACCACGTTAGGCGCCGATAATGGTATGGGGGTGGCGGCCATTTTAGCGCTGCTAGAAGACCCTGAGCTAACCCACGGGCCGTTAGAAGCACTATTCACGCTGGAAGAAGAGACCTCCATGGGTGGAGCGCTGAATCTGGCAGAGAATTGGCTAGAAGGCTCGCTGCTGCTCAATCTGGATAGCGAAGATCGCGGCCAGGTCTATATTGGCTGCGCGGGAGGAGCCGATGTGGAAGTGGATGCCCAACTGCCCAGTGCCGCCGTTAGTGACCACGAGCAGGTCATCGGCATAGCACTGACCGGCCTAAAAGGCGGCCACTCAGGTATGGATATCCATCAGCCGCTGGGCAATGCTAATCGCTTATTGATTAGAGTATTACGCTCCTTGGAAGCGTTTGATGCCCGCCTGTTAAGCTACCACGGTGGCACATTGCGCAATGCAATTCCTCGCGAGGCGTTTGCCCAGGTGGCGCTCCCCGCTGAAGATGTTGACGCTGCTATTGCGGCCATTGGCGGCCTTAAAGCCATTCTGCAAAAAGAGCTAGGTAGCGGCGATAGTGGCCTTGATATAGCTGTTGAACGGTTAACGGAAGTGCCAGCGACAGAACCTTTAACCCTGGATGCCAGCGCCCTGCTGATCGCTGCGCTGCATGCGGCTCCCTGCGGTGTCGAGCGAATGAGTGCCGATGTGCCTGGGGTAGTGGAAACCTCCAATAACCTGGGTGTGTTAAGCCTGGAGCAAGGGCAACTACACTTATGCGCACTGGTGCGTTCACTGCACGATAGCGCGGTAATGGCCATGGCAGACCGCTTTCAAGCACTGTTTGGTTTGATTGGTGCGCGGGTAAAAGTTGAGAATGGCTATCCAGGCTGGGCACCTAACCCAGACGGCGCACTGCTGGCGCTGTTTAAAACACGCCACGCGGCGTTGTTGGGGCGCGAACCTGAAGTGAAGGTCATTCACGCAGGGCTTGAGTGCGGCATTTTAGGCAGCAAGTACCCCCTTCTGGATATGATCTCATTTGGCCCACTGATTCGCGGCGCCCATTCGCCAGATGAACGAGTGGAGTTAGTCTCGGTGGAGGAGTTCTGGTCAATGCTGAAGGCATTGATCGAAGATCTCGCCCGAAAGTAGAGCACAGAAAAACGGCACCGCTTGGGTGCCGTTTTTACGTCAAGGCCTGCGCTTATTTGCTTAAATAAGCGTTTAACATCCAGACGGTTTTCTCTTGCTCGCGAATATAATCACCCGCTTGGGCGGCAGTGCCTTCGTCGTCAGCGTCAGAGGCTATCGCCAGCAGTTCGCGCTGCAGCTCGATAATCGTTTGATAGCCTTTAAGAACGCCTTTGACGCAGGTCTTGCCGTCGTGAACATCTTTGTCTTCTTGGATACGTGACAGCGTGACATAGTCACTGTAGGCGTGTACCGGTTTGTGTCCAAGGGTCAGAATACGCTCGGCAACTTCATCTACCTTGGTCAGTAGGTCGGTATAGAACTCTTCGAACTTGGCGTGCAGTTCAAAGAAGTCACTGCCTCTGACGTTCCAGTGATAGCCGCGTACGTTCATGTAAAAAATCTGGTAGTTGGCCAGCAGGTGATTAAGCTTTTCGGCGAGTTGGCTGGCACTGCCTTCGTGTAGGCCAATACTGTTTGTGTCGCTCATTGTCTACCTCCCTGTCCTATGCCACTCAGTGTGGCGTTTGATACGTGTAAAACAGCATAAAGCGCCTTGAGACTGATGCAAAACAAGTTTTTTGCATCGCCGCCATAGCGCAAAAACATCGTCAATTTTGCTACCGTTTCTTGCGTGATGTGACTTACATGCTGTCGATGCAGTGGCTTTTCAAGGTCTAATTTGAAAAGCCACTGCTCACATTCCCCATTAGTAGCTACAAATAAGTACCCACTAAGGTGTGGGGGCCATCCATAGGCGTATCAGGCTTTCACAACGTGCCTCCAAAAGCTCGGCAGTACGCGGCAATGCTTCTTCTAATGTCATAGGGCCATCAGCCAGCGCAAATGCTGCTGTAACGCCTTCATCCAAGCAGGCTTGCCAGCCATCGCCAAGGCTGCCAGCCAATACAATGACCGGTTTGTTAAGTTGTTGGGCGGCGCGAGAAACACCAATGGGCGTTTTGCCCGCCAGACTCTGACCATCCAGGCGGCCTTCACCGGTAATCACTAGATCAGCGCGGGCCAGCAGCGCTGACATATCGGCCTGCTGCATGATCATCTCAATACCGGGCTTCAAGGTGGCATTAAAAAACGCCCGCGCTGCAAACCCCATTCCACCGGCAGCGCCTGCGCCGGGCAGCTCACGATGGTCCTGACCTAATACCTGCGCGCTTATATCGGCAAAGTGGCTCAGCGCTTGGTCTAGCTGTTCAACTTCTTGGGATGAAGCGCCTTTTTGCGGGCCAAATACCGCGCTGGCACCGCGCTCGCCCAGCAGGGGGTTGTCTACATCAACGGCGGCTTCAAGAGTGAGTCCTCTTAGGCGTGGGTCTAACTCATCAAGGGTTAGGCTGGCCAGTTGGCTAAGGGCTGCACCGCCAGGGGGGAGTGGCTTACCTTTTTGATCAAGCAGACGAGCGCCCAACGCCTGCAACATGCCTGCGCCACCATCGTTAGTGGCGCTGCCGCCGAGTAGTAGAAGGGCTTTTTCTGCACCCTGATCAAGCGCTGCGCGCAGCAGTTCGCCCACGCCAAATGTAGAGGTGTGGAGCGCGGTACGCTCACTGGCGGAAAGATGTTGTAAGCCGCTGGCTTCTGCCAGTTCAATAAACGCGGTACGCTGGTCGCCTAGCCAGCCCCAGGCTGCTTGGCGCTTACGACCTAGGGCATCCTGAACTTCCAGTTGGTGGCGTTCAGCACCCGTGGCAGCGATCAGTGCGTCCAAGCTGCCTTCGCCACCATCCGCCAGCGGGCAGGTCTGAACATGTGCATTTGGAGCTGCAGATTGCACCCCGCGGGCCATCGCTGCTGCGGCCCCTTGGGCGCTCAGCGCATCTTTAAAACTGTCGGGGCAAAGCAGTATATTCATCAGCATGAACTCCACGAAACGTTCTCATCAAAACAGTGTCATTAGATATGGCTATTATTAGCGAGCTTAGCGCGCTAGCCAGCGGCAAACCAGCGGCCTCGTCCGTTAAAGGATCTAACATGAAGTCGATAACGATAAGCTTAACTTGCCTGCTGATGCTTGCTGGCTGCCAAGCGGTTCCTGATCGTTTACCGCAAGCTGAACCAGCCCCCGCAGCCTCGTGCTACTTTCCCATTAATGCGCCTACCCGCGCTGAATCAGCACTAGAACCCAGCGTAGCGTTACAAACCAGCGTTGATGTACTCACCGAATGGGGATTTACCCTAACGTCTACCGATACCACATTGGGGTTGATTAGTGCCAGCCGCGAGCGTGCGCTCCATGGTTATTACGATCCTTACGACAATGCCTACGGTTATGGTCGAGGCATGCGTGTGTTTGGCGGTTTGGGCTTTGGGCGCGGGGGTGGTTCGGGCATTGGTATCGGCATGGGTGGTGGGTTTGGAGGGGGAATTGGTCAGCAGCCGGTAGAAGTGGAGCGTGTATCGCTACTCGTGAATAACGATCATGTGCGAATCTCTCGCGATATTCGTCGCTTTGACCATGTGGGGGATATGCGCGAATCCTACAGTGCTAGCAATGATGACTTCTGTCAGCGCTTTCAAACCCGTTTTGAACAAGCCTTACCCATGATCAGGAGCCCGTTATGAAGATCCGCCATTGGCTGGCGCTGGGGCTACTCGGTGGGCTGACCGGTTGTGCCACTACAACGCCACCGGAGCCCCGTGAGCTTGTTTACACTACCTCTTCGGAAGAGACCTTTCGTGAGGCCGTCGAGCTGATGATGGTGCAGGGCTACGTTGTGCGCCATGCCGACCTTTCGCTTGGTAGAGCGGAAGCGTCTCTCGCCCGCTGGCCAGAGTATCGGCTGCAGCTTCAAGTAAGTGAAGAGGGGAGTAATAGCCGTGTGCGCGTGTCGGCGCTGCGAGGTGGACAGCCATTACCGCCCTATTTGTTAGACCCTTGGCTTGTTGATTTGCAGTATAGGTTGGGAGTTGCACCATGAGGGAAGTTGGAAAAAGAGCCATCCTGGGATTAGCGGTGAGCATGGCAAGCCTTTTGGGAAGTACTAATGTGCACGCTCATCCTCACGGCTGGATTGATCTAAGCGTTAGGGTAATCACCGATGATGAAGGCGTGGTGAGTGGCTTACATCAAACATGGCGTATGGATCCATTTTATAGTTTGGTGGTGTTTGAGGAGCTACAACAGGTAGAGGCGGCGAGCCTTGATGAAGGGCTTGATCAGCTAGGAAAAGAGATACGCGACAACCTTTCAGGATATGACTATTTGACCGAAGTAAGTATCAACGGTGAGCGCCAGACGCTAGGAGAGGTAAGTGAGTATACCGCGTTGGAGCGTGATGGGCGGCTAACATTCATGTTTATTCTACCTCTGGAGTCGCCTCAATCATTGGAAGGCAACCAGCTTACCTATCAGGTGTTTGATTCTACTTACTACTTAGAAGTTGTACACGAAGCTGAAAACAATCAACCACTTGAAGAGGCGTTGATTCTTAACGGTGAGCCTGCCTGCGAATTGAGTATTGTTCCCGCGAATCCTGACCCTGAGCTGGTCATGGAAGCCGCAATGCTAGGTGAAGATGAGACCGGCGAGCCTGGTTTGGGCCGACATTTTGCCGAGACGGGGCGCGTGGATTGCCGTTAGGCGAAGTTATAAAATATAGGCTTTTATGTTACTTTATAACTATTTTAATGATGGAGTGGTACGATGTTCTTAACAAGGCCCATCACTCGCCATTTGGCATTAGCGATAGGTTTGCTGGTGATCGTCGCAGTGGTTTTTAGCATTGTGGCGCAAGGCGGGTTGCAGGGGTTGAGCTATCAACTGCTTGGTTGGCAGCGCGATTTGCATCGCTCGCTGACGTTAGCGATTACCGAATTATCACGGACGCCCACGACAGCGACATGGTTGAGTTTGCTAGGTATCAGTTTTGCCTATGGCGTGTTTCATGCCGCTGGTCCAGGCCACGGCAAGGCGGTACTCGCTACCTATCTAGCCACCCACGGCGGTGCAGTTAAGCGCGCCTTAGGCCTCTCATTTGCGGCTTCATTACTACAAGGTGTTACGGCTATTGCACTTGTCGTAGTGCTGGTGCATGGCTTTGGTTGGGTAACGCGCCAAGCCATGGGCAGCGTTGTGTGGGTTGAACAGGCCAGCTTTTTATTAGTAGCCCTCTTAGGCGCATGGTTGTGCTGGCGGGCGATTAAGCAGCTGCGCCATGCCTATCAACCTGAAAAAACGATTTATACGTTTAGCGCTAGTGGTAGTGATAAACATAACCACAGCCACAGCCACAGCCACAGCCACAGCCATGACCATAGCCACTGCTGCGGTGGCGCTCATCACCTTGAACCTCAGCAAGCATTAGACTGGCGCACGGCTATCATGACGGTCGCCGCTATTGGCATGCGCCCCTGCAGTGGCGCAGTATTGATGGTAGGGGCTGCTAGCCTGCTGGGGCAGTTCGAAGTGGGCGTAGCGTCGGTACTGGCAATGTCGCTGGGGACTGGGATCACCGTTTCAGCACTTGCCTTGGCAAGCATTCTGGCCCGCGGGTGGGCGCAACGGCGGTTGTCCAAACAGCAGCACAGCCACCGCAATGTGCAAAAGGCGACGGGCTGGGTAGCGTTAGCGGGCGGTTCGCTAATTGTCGCCTTGGGAGTGTCGCTAAGCGTTGCGGGGGTAGCTCAACCTGCTAATGGTCCTCTTCTCAACGAGCCGCCCGCTCGCCAGAGCCACCCGTTAGGGTAGCGCAACTTCAGTGATTGCCGCCTTGAATATGTGCCAGCAGTAAATCCCGCATGCGTGCTTGGCCATCAAGGTCATAGGGCTCGGGGGAGCCGTTGCCCCACACCGGTGCTGGCCAAGTAGCATCAGTGCGCCTGCGTACCACTACATGCACATGGAGTTGGCTGACTACATTGCCAAGCGTGGCGATATTGAGCTTATCTCCTCCTAGGGCTGTCTTCATTGCTTCCCCTAGATCTGTTGCCTCGCGCCATAATTGCTCCTGGTCCGTTGCTGAAAGCTCAAATACTTCGCTGATGGAGGCGTGACGCGGCACTAGAATAACCCACGGGTAACGGGCATCATTCATTAGCAGTACACGGCAAAGAGGCAGATCCGCTACGGGCAAGGTATCGGCGGAAAGGCGTTCATCAAGCGTGAAATTGTTCACTCACCAGGCTCCTGAGTAGCAAAGGTTTTTCACAGCATAGCAGGCACAGTGTGTAAAACGCTGTTACCCTGAAAAAACTCCCAAGTGACAATTAGCGTTGTCAGTGGAGTTTCCCGATGTTGAATGCCTCGTTAAGGAGAACGTAAATGAAAAAATTATTGGCCATGAGCTTTATGCTGCTAATGACTGCGGGTGTTCTAACTGGTTGTAACACCATTTCTGGCGCTGGTCAGGATGTGCAAGCGGGCGGCCGTGCCGTCCAAGATGCAGCAGAATAATTAATTAACGCTGTATTGTAAGGTTGGTAGTTTGGAACGATAGTAGTTAGCAAAGTTAGTGGTTTTGAACGTTAGTGGTACCCCACGGGCTAGGCTAACGCCTGGCCCGTTAGGTTTAATAACCCTTTGGAGATTCAAGGATGAAGCCCTGCTTTTCCCTGTCTAAAATTGTTGTTGTCAGTGCTTTCACGCTTCTGTTGACTGCCTGTGCCAGTTCACAAATGCCGATTTCCCCCGCTGGCGATGATGTTGATGCCGCCCCACCACCGCCTACGGTAACGCCGAATGGCTCAAGCCAAGAGCAGGCAGTTGCCTGCGATTTAGATGCTATTCAGTATGCTATTGGCGAGCAGTTTGATGAAGCTAACGTGCCCCAACTGCAAAGCGATAGTAGCGCCCGCCAAGTGCGCGTATTACGCCCTGGCGACATGGCCACCATGGATCACCGTCCCGATCGCTTGAATATTCATCTTGATGATCAAGATGTTATTAATGATCTTCGCTGCGGTTAAAGCGTTATCACCCTAATCTAGTTTCAGATTAACCCAAGATCAGCACGACGCAGGCGGCGGTCAATACGCCCATGGAGACATTGAATGCCCGCCATGCTTCGTCACTTTTGATCCACTGGCCGATCGCACTGCCAAACGCTGCCCAGAGGGCAATGCACGGCAGGGCGACCACTTCAGCAAAACCTGCTAATACCAGCGCATTGACGACGGGTTGACCGCTTTCAGGCAGAAAGCCAGCCATTAATGCCAGCCCCATGACCCACGCTTTAGGGTTGGCGAACTGAAACGCGGCTGCCTGCCAAAAGGTAAACGGCACGCTATGCTCTCGCACCGTTAGGTTGGGGGGCGGGGCGGTGGCAATCTTCCAAGCCAAATAGAGTAAGTAAGCGCTTCCCACCCAGCGCAGGGCGGTCTGAACCACTGGATAGCGTTCAAACAGCACGCCCAGCCCCAAGGCAATTCCCGCAAATAATAAAAAGCAGCCGCCTAAAATCCCCCACATATGCGGTAACGTACGACGAAAACCAAAGTTTGCTCCTGAAGCGGTCAACATGATGTTATTTGGCCCAGGCGTCAGCGTCATTGAAATCATATACATGGCAGCAGGGCCGAGAATTAACCACTCATTGCTCATTTTTTGTACCCATACAATATTGATGGAAAATTTGTTTCCCGATAACTTTTGATAGCATAATGAGCTTTAAATTAACGTCAAAGGGTTTATTGTCACCATGACAATTTGGGTGCCTTCGCTGAAAGCATTTAATGGTCCACGCTATCGCGCCATTGCACACGCTATTGAAGCAGCTATTCGCGCAGGTACATTAGCCCCTGGTGAGCGCTTGCCTCCTCAGCGTCGCTTAGCGGATGCATTAGGTGTCACCATAGGCACGGTAACCCGTGGCTATGCGGAGGCCGAGCGCCATGGCTGGGTGGCTGCGCGGGTCGGTAGCGGGACTTATGTAAAAGGTAAAGCGCAAGCCAGTGTGTTTAATCCAGCGGCTTCGCCCGATAATGCGTCGGGAATCATTGATCTAAGTCTAAGTCTTCCCCCACCACACCCTTTACGACAGGCATCTTTAAGCGAAGCGTTATCCAATCTCAGCCAATCTGAGCCCGCGTTAGAGCGTGGAGTGACTTACCAGCAAGCGCAGGGTCGTCAGGAGCATCGAGAAATACTCGCCCACTGGTTGAATAGCTTAGGAATGCCTTTAATGGCTGATGAGCTACTTATTACACAGGGTGGCCAGCACGGTATCAGCTTGGTACTTCATACATTGCTTCGGCCAGGTGAGCTAATGGTTGCTGATAGCCTGACCTATCCCGGGGCGATTAGTGCTGCACAGCAGGCGTGTCTCAAATTAGTGGGGATTGGCCAAGACGGCGAGGGGATGCGCATGGATCTGCTTGAAGCGCAGTGCGCCCGACAGCCACCCAGGGTCATTTACATCACGCCAGATCAAAATAACCCTACGGGGGTAAGTTTAAGCGAGTCTCGGCGTGAGCAACTGGTGGCGCTGGCAAAACAGTATGATATCTGGCTGATAGAAGATGGTGTGCAGTACCTGCCCGTTGAGCATCGCGGAACGCCGCTCTATTTATTGGCACCAGAGCGTACCTTTTTCGTGTTTAGCACGGCGAAGGTATTGGCTGGTGGGCTGCGTATCGGAGTGCTTCGAGCGCCTCTCTCTCAGCATGAGCAGCTTACTGCTGGGCTACGTGCGCAGAGCTGGATGGTGCCGCCCCTTATGATTGATGTGGCTTGCCACTGGATTACTCAGCCCGCCGCCGAAACACTGCTTGCGTGGCAGACCCAAGAGTTGGTTGCACGCCAGCTGTTAACGGCTGAGTGGTTGCAGGGATATTCGTTCAGTGGGCGCTCTCACGGCAGCAATGTATGGCTTACGCTGCCGGAGGGGCGTCGAGCACTAGAGCTATGTGACCGGTTATTACAACGTGGCGTCAGAGTGAGCAGCGCAGAGCCATTTTGCGTGGGTAGCACACCCGCACCGCAAGCCATTCGACTCTGTATTGGTGCGGCCAAGAACCGACCGACATTGACCGCTGCATTAAATGTGATCAGCGAGTGCTTAGCACAGCCGCCGCTCGCTCAGGCGACTTTATAAACGGTTACTCATAGCGATCTTTCCAGCGCTGTCGATTAACCTGCTCTTTGAGCATCTCAAGAATGTCGTAGAGAACCTGCTCGGTCACGTAGTGACTGCCCTCGTCAACGGTCAGCCAGGTATCAAAGCCACTGTCGGCGGTAAAGAAATAGCTAATCAACATTTTAATTTTTCTACACGGTTGGAGGGCGCTCATTCATCAACCTCCAAAGTTGCCCCGCTGCTGACTCGTTATCACCCGCTTGTCTATAGCAAGCCACTACCAGCGTCGGCCCAGCCAACAGCGCCTCAAGCGACACAAGCCTTCCTGCTTCAAGGTCAGACTCGATAAGGCCGTGTGGTAGCCAGCAAATACCCAACCCCGCTAGTGACAACTCGCGAATTCCTATCGTGAAGGACGTCTCACACACAAGTTCAACATTATATCGACGTTGCATATCCATGAGATAGGGAGACGATAGTACGCTGCCTAGAAAGCTATTTGTGTCATAACTAATCAACGGCAGCTCGGTCTGGCTTTCGAGGTCAAATATTGGCTGACCAAAGCGGTCAGCTGCGCATACAGGGATGAGTTGCTCGGTGCCAAGGATCACCCGCTCAATATCAGTACGATCTGACTGAATTGGCGAACTTTCTAGCTCGCTGCAGAGTAGCAGGTCAGCATCACCTCTTTGGAAGTCGCGGATGCAGTCACTGCGGTCTGAGGATCTTATCTGCAATCTAGCTTGCGGGGCTTGCAATCGAAAGTATCGCAATAAACGAGGTAAGTAGCTGACGGTCAAAGTGTGCTGGGTGGTGAGGATCGCGCGTGGCCCTTGTGCGGCATCAGCGCGCATACGACTCCTCAGCGCATATAGATGGACTAGCCAGTCTCTCAGGGATGTTTCATAAGCTTTAGCATGGGGTAATAGTGTCAAGCGCTGGGAGTGGCGATCAATCAACTCTACTCCCAGCCAGTCCTCCAACTGCCTAATACGCCGAGAGAAAGCTGGTTGAGTGACATGCCTCCGTTCTGCTGCCTGTGAAAAGGTGCCTGCCTCAATAAGAGAAAGAAAATCTTCTATCCACTCAATTTTCATTTTTATTTCCTGCCAAACATATTTTTTATAGCTAAAAATTTTGATTATGCAAAAAAGTAACTGTTTGACAGTATCTTGGCATTAGTCGCAACAAACCGATAGGCCTTATTTTAACAGAGACCAAACAAAACGAATGTTGGTTTAACGATTTCTTATTAGTTGGTCGTTTATAGAGAGCACGCTCATGCAAAAAACTACTCGCCTGGAGGCCCGTATGCACCTATCCCGTTTTCCCCGTATCCGGCTTGGACACTTACCGACACCACTCGAGCCAATGGATAACTTGAGCCGCCTGCTTGGAGGCCCACGTCTATGGGTGAAACGCGATGATTGCACTGGGCTTTCAACCGGTGGCAACAAAACCCGCAAGCTCGAGTTCTTGATGGCCGATGCCCTTGAAAAAGGCGCCGATACCATCATCACTCAAGGGGCCACTCAATCCAACCACGCGCGTCAGACAGTCGCGGCGAGTTGTAAGCTGGGACTTGAGTGCCACATTCTGCTCGAGGATCGTACCGGTAGCCACGACTCTGCCTACAACTACAACGGCAACGTGTTCCTTGATCAATTGCATGGCGCAACGGTCAGTAAACGTCCCGGCGGCACTGACATGGCGGTCGAGATGGAAGTGCTGGCCAAGCGGCTCAAAGAAGACGGTAAAAAGCCCTATATCATTCCTGGTGGTGGCTCCAACGAGATTGGGGCGCTGGGTTACGTTAATGCCGCACTGGAGTTGCTGGCCCAAGCTAATGAAATGGGGCTTCAAATTGATCACCTAGTACATGCCACCGGCAGCGCTGGCACCCAGGCGGGACTGGTAACCGGGCTTGCCGCATGCAATGCAGGCATTCCTGTGCTCGGCATCGGTGTGCGCGCCCCCCAGGATAAGCAGGAAGCCAACGTGTTTGCATTGGCCCAGAAGACAGAAGCCAAGCTGGGGCTATCAGGTGTGTTGTCGCGCCAGGATGTAACCGCTAATTGCGACTATGTCGGTGAAGGTTACGGTATACCCACCGAGAGCATGGTCGAGGCTGTCAAGCTGCTAGCGCGTCATGAGGGTATTCTGCTTGATCCCGTCTATTCAGGCAAAGGTATGGCGGGCCTTATCGATCTAATTCGCAAGGGCCACTTCAAGGAGGGCGAAAATATCGTCTTTCTGCACACTGGTGGAAGTGTGGCACTGTTTGGTTATCACAAGGCGTTTAATCTTTCTGATTATCAGGTTAAGTTGTAGATTTCGGTAAAAAGTTCTCCTTTGTCCAGCATAAATGCTACATAGGTTGAATAGATAGTATGTGGGTTGATGTTTGATATCGACAAAAAACGCTAAGACATCAACGGTCGCCAAGCAATTTACGCCACTGCTCACTCGGGAAAGCTAAATAAAAAAATATCCCCGACCTATTGAGATATTCAACCAAACGAAACGAAGGTGAGGTATTAAAATGAAACTCCTGCACGGTAAAAAATATTTTTCAGCAATAATGATTGCTGGCTTTTTTGGCTTTGCTACGACCATAGTTAATGCTCAAACTGAAATAAGGATTGCTCACCCTAATGTGCCAGACCATCCTATGGGAAAGGCATTTAGCTACTTTGAGAAGTTGATAGAAGAGCGTAGTGATGGTGAGTTCACGGTTGATGTTTATCATAGTAGCCAGTTTGGTAACTTTGACAGTGTGGTGCAGGGGCTTCAAACAGGAATGCTTCAGATGGGCTCTGCATCAACTCCTAATCTTGCCCCCTTTTCTGATGACTTCTTAATCTTTGATATGCCTTTCTTGTTTCCCAGCTACGAAGCTGCAGATCTCATCACGGACGGGCCAATTGGTAGGGCTGCTGCACAGGCCCTCGTAGAAACTGGAATAATAGGGCTAGGCTATATCGACATCGGATTTCGGCATATCTTCAACAACCAGAGGCCGGTTAATACAATTTCGGATGCAGAAGGCCTGAGAATTCGCTCAACACCGAGTGGGGCCCATATTGCAACGCTAAAGTCGCTGGGAATGAACCCTACATCAATTTCCTGGAACGAAGTTTATACGGCCCTTCAGCAAGGAACAGTTGACGGTATTGATATCGATCTCAATCTTGCTTGGTTTAACAACTTCCATGAGGTCAACGAGCATCTGACGCTGGTAAAGAGTCTTTATAGCCCGCACCTCGTCATGATAAGTAAGGCTTTTTATGAAACTCTGAGCCCAAGCGAACAGATTATGGTCTCGGAGGCATTCGCTGAAATGAAGCTCTATCAGCGTGGACTTATTCGACAGAACGAAGAGATGATTCTTGAGGAGATGGAGAAAGCCGGTGTTAATATCGTAGAACTAGATAGCGAGGAAAGCATTAACTGGGCAACTGCCACTGAAGGTGTTTACGAGGAATTCGAAGATAAGGTCGGTCTAGACTTAATCGAACGTGCACGAGCTACCATGTCCGAGTAAAAAATGACACCTGCGGTGGGAAAATATCACCCACCGCTCTCATATAATACTTAGCTTAATGGAGCTTTAATATGAGGTTTTTTTGTGCCTTAAATCGAATCGAAGAAACGATAGCATCGTTAAGTCTTGGTGTTATGGTGGTTTTGATTAGTATGCAGGTCTTTTCTCGTTATGTGCTTGGTAGTTCTCTGATGTGGTCAGAAGAGCTGAGCCGTTATCTTCTTATCTGGTCTGTTTATATTGGATGCAGCTTTGCAGCAAAAGAAGATCGTCATTTGGAAGTTACTTTCATACGGTCATTTCTAGGCCAAACTGGAAAAAGAATTATTATTTCTTTTTCTTATGTTATTACTATAGTTTTTTGTGGGTTCTGCGTTGTATGGGGAATCGACATGCTAAATTTCCTCATCCGTACAGGGCAGCGTACTCAAAGTCTTGGTGTGGGCATTTTCTGGGTCTATCTTTCTTTGCCCGTGGGTATGGCACTCATGGCATTACGTATTTTTGAGCGATTGTGGGTCGTGGGTGTCAAGGGACAGTTACCTGACACGAGTTTCGTTGACAAAAAATCTTAGGTGAATTGTATGGACTCTACAATCATACTCATTTCTGCCACACTTTTCGTACTTTTGGTTTTAAGTGTTCCAATCGGAGTGGCCTTAGGACTAACAGTGATAGTCGGTATGTTTTCTAGCAATATGCCAGCAACCTTCCTTGCTCAGCGCTTGATCACATCACTAGACTCTTTCCCGCTGCTTGCTGTGCCTTTTTTCATTATGGCCGGTGAGATTATGCAGAAGGGCAGCATGGCGATACGATTGCTGGAGTTATCTCGCTGTTTAGTTGGACACATCACGGGGGGCTTAGCACAGGTTTCTGTGCTGACAAGTCTTTTTTTTGGTGCGCTAAGTGGATCCTCGCCTGCCACAGTTGCGGCAGTGGGAGGTGTTATGATTCCGACAATGAAAAAAGAGGGTTACAGTGGCTCTTATGCAGCATCGGTAAGTACCTCTGCGGGATGTCTAGGGGTGATGATCCCACCCAGTATACCGCTTATTATTTACGGCACCACTGCAGGTGTTTCTGTCGGTGATCTATTTATTGCAGGCATCCTACCTGGTATTTTCGTTGCGATCATTCTGATGCTTACGTCTTATGCGTTAGCCCGTTACCAAGGTCATGGGGTCAAAGGAAATCGTCCTCCAGCTCTTGAGACTGTTCGTGCATTCAGGAATGCAATTCATGCATTAATGGTGCCCGTTATTGTGCTTGGAGGAATTTATGGCGGTATTATGACACCCACTGAGGCTGGCGTTGTAGCAGTAGCATATGCGCTGCTTGCGGAAAGCATTTTTCTGCGCTCATTGAGCTTGAAGAGCTGCTGGGAGGTCTTGCGTGGAACGGTGCTTACGACAGCTACGATCTTCCTGCTTGTGGCTACTGCATCGGCCTTGGGTCAGATTTTTCTTTTCAATAATGTGCCTAGACAAGTAGTCGAGATTTTGACGGGCATTTCTGATAATAGATACATTCTTATGCTGCTCATTATCGCTATGATGTTGATACTTGGAACATTCATGGATGCGTTAGCCAATATTCTTATATTAACTCCATTGCTTTTACCAGTGGCACTAAAAGCAGGATTTGACCCAATTCACTTTGGCATCGTTATGATCGTTAGTGTCGCTATCGGTTTTCTAACTCCACCGGTTGGTGTGAATCTATTCGTTGGTTGCAATATCGCAAAAGTCAGCATAGAGCGGCTTAGTATAGCGGTATTACCTTTCTTAGGTGCGTTGATTTTTGCTTTACTTGTACTGGCATTTGTACCGCAACTAAGTCTCGTTTTTCTTGATAGATAGAATGATTTAATAATCTATCAACCATGTCAGGGTAATTAGATGAAAAGTTTGCCGACTGATCCTTTGCAAAACGGTATTGTTGATTTTTCCCAACGATTGCGCTTAGGACACACTTCTGTACTTGAGACGACAAAAGCCTATCTTGCTCGGATTGCGTCTCTGAATCCGAAGCTAGATGCTTATAGTTTTGTTGCTGAAGAACAATCTATTGAAATGGCAAAAGCCTTGGATCATTTGCTTTCTATTGGTGTTGATCTAGGCCCTTTAATGGGTGTACCCGTGGGGGTCAAGGATTTATTCGCAGTAACTGGTATGCCGACAGCGGCTGGATCAAACCTGGATTTAACAGACTGTGTTGGATTAGAAGGAACATTCATTAAGTCGCTGAGGAAAGCGGGCTGTGTGATTCTAGGCAAGACGCGTACTACTGAATTTGCTGCAGGTGCACAAAACCTTATTCATCCTACCTCTTGGAATCCCTGTGACATGGAAAAGCATCGCACACCTGGTGGATCCAGTCATGGCTCTGCAGTTGCGGTCGCCGCAGGTTTGTGTGGATTTGCCATCGGCTCGGATACGGGAGGCTCAGTTAGGCAGCCGGCAGCTTTGTGCGGCATAGTAGGGCTAAAGACTACCCATGGAATCTGGCCTACTGATGGCATTTTCCCTCTTTGCCCCTCCTTGGATACGGTAGGTCTGCTTACGGCAGGCGTATCTGATGCAGCGGTAGCTTACGCTGCATTAACGGATGGAGTTGTAGCGCCTACTGTTGAGCTGGCTGGAGTTCGCCTTGGTGTTCTTGATCAGCTTATGATGGAATCTATGGATATTGATGTTGCCGATAGTTACGAATTATCCCTTCGATACCTTGAGGCGGCTGGCGTGAAACTTATTCCCATTTCATGGCCAAATAAAAAAGAACAGCTAGATATTAAGGCTATCTTCGCCAACATGGTTCCTGCTGACTTATTAGCCACGATTGGACGCGAGAGATTTAAGTATCATCGACATGAGATAGACCCCGTTGCAATCAAGCGAATTGAAGAAGTTTGGGATCTACCTGCAGTTGAATATATAAAATTAAATCGACTTAAAAACAGGCTTTCTACTCTTGCTAAAGAGCGAATGTTTGACCTGGATGGTATTGTAGGCCCAACATGCCCTATCATGCCAATGCTGGTCAGTGAGCTCAGTAGCGTATCCACTGCATCAGAATTTGTTGCTCGTAGTCTGAGCTATACGAGAGCTGCAAACGTTTACGATATGTGCTCACTAACAATTCCAGTACCACAACAAGGAAGATCACCCGCTGGTCTTCAAATAACATGTTCGGCAAGAAATGAAACCAAGCTTTTATCTTTAGCTACTGCTCTTTCAGCCAAGATTTCAACTGGATATAGGTAAGTTTTGCTCGTTTCCTCGCTGAGGAAAAAATTAAAGTATAGGGCTTTAATATTTTTCTGAGAAGATTTTATATTTTTTTCATAACTAAGTATAAATAGGGTTTGTTTTTTGGGTAAAACGTGAAAAGGTGGAGCTTTTTCTGATAGCAATTTTTTTGCCAGAGGAAGTTAAAAATAACCTGTTTCTTGCCTAAAAGCGCTTACTGCTTATTTCATAGATTAATTTTTGTCACGGATATTCACTGGGTTCGTCTGTCGTCGAGTCATAGGTTTACTTGCCCAGTGTTTGAAAATTTGAGAGGAGTTCCATTGGTGAAATCCAAAAAAACTACTAACTTGAAGAAGACTTTAAATTGTTGGTTAAGCAATAGCAGGGTGGTTGGTCGAGGCTTGTTTTTATGTGTGGTTATTGCACTTGCAACCACTTTCATAGCTGATCATTACGGCGGCCCTACCTTGCTATACGCACTTCTATTTGGCATGTCCTTACATTTTTTAAGCGAAGAGGGCGCTTGCAAAGAAGGTATTGAGTTTGCTGCACGTACCATTCTGCGTCTGGGAGTTGCGCTGTTAGGCGCTCGAATGACTCTAGAGCAGGTTGGCGACTTAGGAGTAGGAACCGTTGTAATGGTGATTGGCTCCGTTTCTATGGTGATTATTCTGGGTGGTTTGCTTGCAAAGGCGCTTGGCTTGACGCGAGAGCTTGGGTTATTGACCGGAGGTGCAGTGGCAATCTGCGGCGCTTCAGCAGCACTAGCGCTATCGGCGGTAATGCCTCGTAATAACAACAGTGAGCGAAATACTATACTGACTGTTGTTGCGGTAACAACGCTTTCCACAATGGCTATGGTGATTTATCCATTGATTGCTGGCGTTTTGGCGCTAGCTGATAAGCAGGCAGGTATTTTTCTGGGCGGTACTATTCATGACGTTGCGCAAGTAGTGGGTGCTGGATACATGATTTCAGAAGAGACTGGTGATGTATCAGCCTTAGTCAAACTAGTTCGTGTCGCGATGTTAGTGCCGGTCGTTATGGTATTTATGTGGCTATTTCGCAGGTCTCGTCATCATACCGGTGAAACATCCAGAATGCCCTTGTTGCCAGGTTTTTTGGTTGGCTTTGTGGTTTTGGTGTTGATCAACAGTCTTGGTTTTATTCCTGACTCAGTTAATGATTTGATGACCACGCTATCACGATGGTGCTTAGTAACTGCTATAGCAGCTTTAGGTATAAAGACATCTTTTCAAAAACTGGCTGTGGTTGGGTGGCGACCAGTAATTTTGATGATTAGTGAAACGTTATTGCTGCTCATTATTGTCCTTGTAGCTGTGACATTTGGTGGGCTTGGCACTTGACATAAATAGCCGACAACACCAAGTTGAACTATAGAAATACACTTCAGATAGTCAGTTCTAGTCAATTAGAAATCGATATGAAAATTTACGTAGTTTAATAATTTCCTGAATCCGTGAGACCGGCCCCCGGAAGCACTTCTAACCCACTGACCTGCATGGCAATATAGCCATTATCGCCATTCACCCAGACAGTGCCATG
>NZ_JBNNIW010000038.1:0-37746 GCF_050269715.1 Halomonas sp. NPDC076908
ACGCTGATCAGAAAGCTCGTAACGGCCTGTCATATCGCCCTCCTGCTCAATGAACAGAGAGAGCGTAACATTTATGACTTTTCAGACAGAACCTAGGCACCTCCGCCGGCGTACCCACCAAAACCAGAAACGTCTCCGGGCTCGCCTTACGAGAGAGCAAGGGGAAGGGCTGGTACCTGATCGATTGCGGCGAGGGCACCCAGCATCAGGTGTTGCACACGAAGCTGTCGTTCCATTCACTGAAAGCCATCTTTATTACCCACGTACACGGCGACCACTGCTATGGGCTGCCGGGCATACTGGCGAGTGCGGGAATGGGTGGCCGGAAAGCGCCGCTGACCATTGTGGCGCCTGCAGGCATCAAGGCGTGGTTGGATACCACCTGTGAGGCCACGCAGCTATGTTTACCTTTTGCACTGGAGTTTATCGACTCGGACGAGCTGCCCAGCGTTGAGTTTGAGAGCATCACGGTTACCACGTTCAGACTTTCACACCGTGCGCCGTCCTATGCTTATGGGTTTACGGAGACAAAGGTCGACGCCGCTTTGGACGTAGATAAGCTAGCGCAGAAGGGGATTCCGAGAGGGCCATTGTGGGGTCAGTTGAAGCAAGGGTTTGATGTTGAGTTTGAGGGTGAGCTTTTAAAAAGCCATGACTACCTGATCTTCAAACACAAACCGAGAAAAGTGGTGGTTGCTGGGGACAATGACCAGCCTGACTTGTTGTTTGATGCCTGCGCGGGCGCCCAGGTGCTGGTGCATGAAGCCACCTACACCGAGGAGATGGCTCAGAAGGCCGGTGATGTGGGGCATAGCTACGCCAAGCTTGTCGCCGCGTTTGCCGAATCGGTACAGCTACCCAACTTGGTGCTGACGCACTTTAGCCCCCGTTATCAGCTCCACCCCCTTGCCTCGCCTTCCATTGAGGACATCCGCAAAGAGGCCCAGCGTGTCTATTCAGGTTCGCTTTACCTGGCGCGGGATTTTGGCGAATACACCTTGGATAAAGCGGGCCACTTTGCTGAGGTGGTGGGCGGATAGCTTTCTCGTATATTTCCTATGTATCGACCTAACACTGCTGCTAGAAAGCAGTTACTTCAGAATCAAAACGCCTCGCGTTCCTGTTCTTTAGGCTGCTCGCGTTTACTCATAAAGTCTTCAGTGACACTTTCGCCATCAAACCAGCTGTCCCACGCTTCACTTCGGTTACTTTTAAACACCGCTGCTTTTTCCATGGCGGTCTCCTTACCAGTACTGCCGTTACTCACGATATACACGTAACATGCTTTCTTTAGTAGTTTGATCGAATTTTGGGATATGTCGAAGGGATATACAAAATGCAAAAGGTAAGAATTGACCTAGTGTCCGATGTGGCCTGCCCGTGGTGTGCGATTGGCTATCGACGCTTGGAGCAAGCGTTAGAGACTCTCGATGGTGAAATCGACGTTGAGCTGGTCTGGCAGCCTTTTGAGCTGAACCGCGATATGCCGCCCGAGGGCGAGCCGATCCTGGAGCACTTGTGCCGCAAGTACGGTAAGGACGCTGCCAGCATGGAGCAGTCCCAGCGCGAGATTATGGCCGCCGCCGAAGAGCTTGGGCTGAATTTCCGGGGTGCCCTGGAGCGTCGGGCGAACAATACCTTCGCTGCCCACCGCGTGCTGGCGTGGGCCGGAACGCAAAACCAAGAGACAGCCCTGCAACTGGCACTGTTCGAGGCCTACTTCGGTGAGGCGAAAAACCCCGCCGACCCAGAGGTGCTTCGCGAGAAGGCCATTGAGGTTGGGCTGGACGGTGATACCGCCGAGGCCATCGCCCGCTCCGATCAGTACGCAGACGAAGTGCGAGCAGCAGAACAGCGCTTCATGGAGGCAGGGGTAAACGCCGTACCGGCATTTATTCTCGATGGACGCTACCTAATCTCGGGTGCCCAGCCCGCCGATGTTCTGGTCGATGCGCTTCGTCAGGTGGCCGATGAGAACACCAACCGCTAGTCCTATAGGCGCCGACCTGAAATGAGGATAGCGTTAGTTGCTCATCACCCAGTCATGTAACGGGTGCACAATCTCCGCTTCACGCCGGTTTGGTCACCAGCGGTGGTGGTTGTTCGATCAGGAGAGTATTGATGGCGGGTTATGTGATTGGTCACATCAGCGTGAAAGATGCGGAGAAATGGGCTGAGTACAAGCGTGGGGTTCCCGCGACGATAGTGCCATTTGGGGGCGAGCTAGTGCTGAGGGGGCAGCGAAAGGCCGTGTTAGGCGGAGAGCACCATCATACTGATACGGTGGTTATTCGCTTTCCTGATATTGAGGCTGTTGACGAGTGGTTCCACTCCGATGCTTATCAGCAACTCATTCCGCTGCGGATCCAGGCAGCGGAAGTCGATTTGATCAGCTATGAATCCGCGCCGTAGACGCTCGATGGCGACAACGGTGAGAAGGCGTTGCGGCAAGGCATTGCGGGCAATGTATCGGAGAAAGACATGGTTGATTTTGCATTACTGTTAGTAGTGGCGGGTACGTTCTTGATTGCGGGAAGCGTTAAGGGCGTCATTGGTCTTGGACTCCCGCCGGTTAGCCTGGCGCTGCTAACCGTTGCGCTGGATTTGCCAACCGCCATGGCGCTGATGCTTATTCCCTCATTTGTTACAAACATTTGGCAGTCAATGGTGGGCGGAAACGCAAGAGCAATATTGGTTCGAATTTGGCCATTTCTGGCGATGGCCGCCCTTACTGTCTGGATTGGTGCGGCGGCACTGACGCGCGTCAATCTCACGTATCTGACGGCGCTCCTGGGCAGTTTGCTGATTATTTACGCGGTCGTGAACCTGGCCGGGTTCAAGATTGTTGTACCACGCCGCCATGAGGTTTGGGCAGGGCCGTTAATCGGCTCTGCGAATGGGGTGCTTACCGGAATGACGGGGTCATTTGCTGTGCCGGGCGTGATGTTTCTTCAGGCCATTGGCCTTCCGCGGAACATGCTGATTCAAGCGATGGGCATGCTATTTATGGTCTCCACGGTGGCTCTCGCGGCAGCATTGCAACAAGCCAATTTCTTGACACTCCAAACGGGCGTAATGTCGGCAGTGGCGGTGCTGCCCGCGCTCGCTGGTATGGTTATTGGTCAGCGAATTAGAGAACGCTTATCCGAGAAGGTGTTCCGCAACGTATTCTTTATTTCACTTCTGATTCTGGGTACTTACATTATTATTAATACCCTTCAAAAGCTTTAAGTGTCTTTCAAAAGCAATAGTGGGCGCACTACGTGGTTAAGACGACATCAGAATCGGGCTGCAGCATCAGTTTGGGAAAATAAATTAAGACAGCAGGCGGTAGAGGTAGCTCGAAATTGGTTTTCTCTACAGCTTCGTTAAATACCAGTAACGGCGAGATCAAGCGCATCTACAATCTGGCTCCTAAAATGTGAAAGGGTACCGACGGGGGTTTTGATATGTTTCTCTGGTACTGATGAGATCTGCGGTGTCAGTAACAACAGCTCCTGGCCGTTGAACGTTATTTCCGGCGTGAGGCCCTGCATGGCGTTGCCACCAAAAGCAGTTCGATTGCCCAATGGGATCACGATGCGGGTTGCCAGATCCGTGAGTAGGCTACTTTGAATATCCACCAAGTAGGGATAATACGCTCTGCTGGTCTTGCTGGGGTTAGGGTAAACATCGAACTGAGCCATCAAAACTCCCGAAATTCGTCACCGAAGCAGCCATGCTGCTCGACAAATTCGTTGTAGCTTGTGATTGCAGCTCGATTTTCTTCAACCCACTGGGAAGCCTCGCATTTTGCTAACTCTTCTCTCAATGCGCGTTCTAGTGTAGCCGAGAGATTAATATTCAAAGCGCGAGATTTTTGAAGCAAGTCGCTGTTAACTGATAAATTTGCGGCTTTTTTCGGTGCTGCGGTGTTATATAACGCGGCCATTGCAGCCCCCTGTAAATGTCATAAGCATAAAGAAAGAATATGCGCATGGTGGTGCGCATTCAAGCGGCTAAAACTTTAAATATGGCCAGCTGTACTTGCGCTGGCTTTACTTCAAAACGTTGCTTTTAATCTGAGCTTAATTTTTATTGTTGCTCAGTGCGCAACACGCTACAATATTCGCATGATTAAATCATTCCGTCACAAAGGACTGAAACGGTTCTACGCTAGTGGCAGCACTGCTGGCATACAGGCAGATCACGCTAAGAAGTTGCGTATGCAGCTTGCTGCTCTGGATACGGCTATTTCAGTGGAAGACATGGATATCCCCGGCTTTCGGTTGCATCCGTTGAAGGGGAAAGACAAAGAGCGTGGGTCGATTTGGATCAATGGAAATTGGCGCATGACGTTCGAATTTCGGGACGGCAACGCTTACATTCTTGATTATGAGGATTATCACTAATGACGATGCATAACCCACCGCATCCCGGCGAATTTATTCGGGATGTTTACCTAGTGCCCTTTGGCATCAGCTCCCGCCAGCTTGCTTCCAGTTTGGGTGTTTCACCCTCTACGCTTTCACGGTTGCTTAAAGGGGAAAGCGGTATTAGCCCCGAAATGTCTTTGCGTTTGTCGAAGGTTCTTGGGCGTAGCCCGGAGAGCTGGCTAGGAATGCAGGATACGTATGATTTATGGATGGCTCGTAGCACAATTAATTTGGACGATCTTCACCCTTTGGATTTCGAAGCCGCCTAAATAGCGCTGGCTTTAGTCTAAAAGCCAGCGCTCCCCGTTTACTGCAAAAACGCCCGCAACGTATCACTCGCCTGGTCAATGGATAGCACGCCATCCAAGTGGCCTCGATTGCCTTCCAGGGTTTCAACCGTCACGTCGGTGCCGTCTGCTTCAATCAGCTCGGCGGTGCGACGCACGCCTTGGGGAGCGAAGACAAGATCGTTTTCGCTATACAGCATCAGGGTCGGTGCTCCGATGGCGGCAAGTCCTTCCTCTAACGAATCGCCGTGGCCCGCCATAAAGGTTTGGTTGGCGCGCACTAGGTAGAGTAGGTGGTTGGCATCAGATAGTTCTGCACGGGCGGCGGCCACGTCATCCAACGTTTGCTCGATCGCGTAGCGGGCGTTGATATCCTGCGCGGGATCACGCGCTTCGTCAGCCCAGTCGCGATTAAAAGTCTCGTTGGCCCACTGCCAGTGGTTGGCGTTAAGCGTGACTAGCTTAAGCGCTTCCTTTAGGCCATCGGTGGGCGGCTCGCCATCGTAGTAGTCGCCTTCGTTCCAGTTGGCATCCAGGCGAATGGGTGCGGCCCAGGCGCTTAGCGTGGCTAGTAGCCAGGGGTCGGCAACGCCGCCGCCAATCACTGAGATTAGCCGTTCGACTCGGTCAGGGTAGGCGCTGGCCCATTCAATGGCCTGTAGCGCGCCCATTGAAGCACCCATTACTGCATGCAGCGATTCAATGCCTTGGCTCTCTAACAGCTCGCGCTGTACCTCGACAAAGTCACGAATAGTCACAACCGGAAAGTCCATTCCCCAGGGTTCGTCGGTGTCAGGATTAATGGAAGCGGGCCCGGTGGTGATGACATTGGCGTCATTGGCACCGAGGTTGACCAGCGTATCCGAGGAGATAATGTAGTACTCATCGGTATCCAGCGGCTTGCCTGGGCCAATGATCGCATCCCAGTAGCCGGTCGGCTCGCCATCAGGGTCATAGCGGCCTGCCGCATGGCTGGTACCTGAGAAAAAATGGGTAATCAGAATGACATTATTGCGGGCGTCGTTGAGCTCGCCGTAAGCTTCCCAGCCCACCGTGACGTTGGGAATCGTCTCGCCGCTTTGGGTAGTGAAGCTGTCTATTTCGAAGGTTTGTTTCTCAACGATGCCATCCCAGGCCCAGAGCGGGGAGGCCATCAGAAGGCCAAGGCCGGAACATAGCGTTGCTTTAAACAGCGAGTGTCGTGTAGATGCCATAGGGTTGCCTTTAATGGGGGTTTATTGTGATTGTTTTAGGCCACAGGCAGTAGCCACCCTCTCAGCGTAGTCGGTTCTAAAACATTTTAAACGGATTCAACCCATTGGCTTGCTGCATCATCATGCGCTTGGCGAACGGGAAGCGTTCGGCAAGCTGTAGGCTTAAATCACCTAATTGGCGTAGCGGTTTCGAGCCGGTAAACAGGTGATGAAAAGTATCAGTGGCGGCGATCATTGCTTGGTTGGCCGCGCGTCGCTGGCACTCAAAGCGGAGTAGGTCAATCGGGTCACCTGGGTCGCGACCTTTGACGATGATCTCGGCAAGGGTATCGGCGTCGTGAAGGCCGATATTCAACCCCTGGCCTGCCAACGGGTGCACCACATGGGCGGCATCACCAATCAGCGCCAGGCGCTTGCCGATATAGCGCTGGGCGTGCTGGCGCTTGATGGGAAAGCTTGCCCGGGCGACGATGCGGATAAGGTTGCCCAGGCGTTTAGGAAAGGCCATTTCGATGGCTGTTTTAAGCGTCTCATCGTCAAGCTGTTCTCGGGCTTTGGTCGTCTCGTCGCGGTCATACCACACCAAGGAGGCGCGATGGCCGGGCAGGGGCAGCATGGCAATGGGGCCACTGGGGGTAAAGACCTGCCAGCTGACATCCTGCTGGGGTAGTTCGGTTTCCACGTTAATGATCATCGCACGCTGATGATAGTCGTAGCTGGTCACGCTAATACCGGCCAGCGCGCGCAGCGTCGAGTTCGCTCCATCGGCTCCGACAATCAGGCGGGCGCTTAAGGTTTTGCCGTTATCCAGTTCCAGTAGGCGGCGGTTCGTCGCCGAGACTGTGCTTAACGGCGCACACTGGGTGTAGCAGGTAACGCTGGGCAGCTGTTCTATGCGCTGCCATAACGCATACTGCAGGGCACGGTTTTCGATAAAGATGCCGAAGTCTTTCATGCCGCTATCTTCAGCGGAGAACAGCGAGTGGCCGGTGCCATCCTGGTTGGAAACATCGATATGGCGAAACGGGCAGCAACGCTCTTCCGGCAGGGTGGTGCCGCTTGCCTTGATAAATGCCAGCGAGCGCGCATTGAGTGATGAGATGCGCAGGTCATAATCGCCGCTAGGTGGGGTGGGGGCATCGCCTTGCTCAACCAAACCCACGGAGAAGCCCGTATGGCCCAAGCGCGCCGCCAGTGCGGCGCCAACCATGCCGCCGCCGACAATGATGACATCATGGTCGTGTTGCTCAGACTGTTGCATCATATGCTCCTTAAAATGAGGTGCTTTTGCGCATTGCGCAGGCGTTGCTTGTCATACAGTATCGTTGAGTTTGAGCAGGATTGCCTAGAGGTGAACGATTGACGCAGGCCGTGGAAATAGCAAATAACGTCGCCCAGGCGGGTGAGGAACTGGCGGCGTTTATTCAGCAGCACCCTAAACTGTGGGTGATTACTGGTGCCGGTGTGAGTACCGACAGCGGTATTCCAGACTATCGCGATGCGGATGGTCAATGGAAGCGGCCGCCACCGGTGCAGCATGGCGATTTTATGGGCTCCTTCCCGGTGCGCCAGCGTTACTGGGCGCGGGCATTGATCGGCTTTAGCGCGATGCGCGAAGCCCAGGCGAGCGGCGCGCACCGGGCATTAGCCACGCTTGAATCCCAAGGCTATATCCAGCAGTTGGTGACTCAAAACGTCGACCGTTTGCACCAGCGAGCCGGCTCCCTCCGTGTGATTGATCTGCATGGCCGGGCGGATATAGTGAAGTGCATGGTGTGCGATTATCAAATGATGCGCCACGCAATGCATGCCGAAATGGCACGAATGAACTCCGCTTTTGCTGGTTTGCAGGCCGGTCACGCTCCGGATGGCGACGCCGATCTAGAAACCGATTTTAGCAGCTTCCGCATTTTCGACTGCCCGCGCTGTAGCGGTATCTTAAAGCCCGATGTGGTGTTCTACGGCGATGTAGTCCCTGCCGAACGGCGGCTGGCAGCGCAGGTCGCGCTGGCCGAGGCGGATGCGGTGCTGGCCGTGGGTACTTCGTTGATGGTGTTTTCCGGCTACCGTTTTTGCCGCGCCGCCCATGAGCGGGGAATGCCGCTGGCATCGCTGTCGCTCGGCGTCACCAGGGCGGATGCGCTGTTAACCCACCAGTGGCGTGCGCCGTTGACGCCGGTGCTCGAGCAGGCCGTTCGCTGTTTAGAACACGCTTAGTTGCCGGTATCAGGGTGCTTTCGATACCCATGCATTATCTTCCAACCAAAGCCGCCAGGGAGCATAACGGTGTTCGGGCTGGGCGTAATCGATACCTACACGTGGGCCGCTGACGATTGAGTCGTCGTGGGTTGCTGCGCTAATCCAGAGCTTGTCACCCTGGGTCATATCATGGCCATACAGCGCTTTATCAATCGTTAAAGCGCGCGTGAGCTTGCCGGGGCCATTGCTGAGTTGTTTGCCCGTTGCCTGACGAATAGCGCGCATGGCGGCCTCGTTGGCGGTGGGTTCTACCGCACGAATCAATACCGCGCAGGGCGCGCCTTCCGGCCCAGTCACTACGTTCAGCAGCCAGTGCATGCCGTAAACCAGATACACATAGGCGTGGCCCGCTGGCCCGAACATCGCCTCTGTTCGTGGCGAGCGGCGGCGGTAGGCGTGGCAGGCGGTGTCTTCAGCGCCGCAATAGGCCTCGGTCTCAACAATTCTTGCTGCCATTTGCTCGCCGTTATGTTCACGCACCAGCCAGCAGCCCAGCATGTCTCTGGCGACCTCTAGGGTATCGCGATTATAAAAATCCCTTGGGAGTGGCGTTAAACCGCTTTCTTTAACATTTGGCATGTTTGGCAACATCGCCTCGGCGTTTAGTTGAGTAGAATGCTAGGGTATTAGATAGTCATTGCCACTAAAAGCGGAGCCTATCGTGCTGCCATTCGAACATCTCTATTCCACCTTGCCTGAACCCTTGTGGGTTGCCACCCAAGCAACGCCTGTGGTCAGCCCGGAGCTGATCGCGTTCAATGCGCCGCTTGCCCATGAGCTGGGCGCTCAAGAGATTCCTAATCCCGCCACGCTTGCTGAGTGGTTTAGCGGCAACCAGCCTATGCCCGATGCCAAGCCAGGCGCATTAGGTTACGCAGGCCACCAGTTCGGCAACTTCGTGCCACAACTGGGCGATGGCCGTGCGCTGCTGCTGGGCGAAGTGATCGACCAGAACGGGATGCGCCGCGATGTTCAATTGAAAGGCAGCGGTCGCACGCCATTTTCCCGCGGTGGCGATGGTCGTTCACCGCTAGGCCCGGTGTTGCGTGAGTACCTGGTGAGTGAGTTCATGGCGGCGATGGGCATTCCCACCACCCGAGCCCTTGCGGCCGTCACCAGCGGCGAGCGAGTGATACGGCAAATGGCCGAGCCCGGTGCCGTATTTACTCGTGTGGCGAGCAGTCATATCCGCGTGGGCACGTTCCAATTCGCTGCCGCGCGCCGAGATGAAGCATTGCTAAAAGCGCTAGCGGATCATGTGATCGAGCGCCACTACCCAGAGGCCGCTAACGCAGAAGACCCCTATTTGGCACTGCTTGAGGCAGTGGTGGCTCGCCAAGCCGAACTGATCGCCCGCTGGATGAGCGTCGGCTTTATCCACGGTGTAATGAATACCGATAACTGCAGTATTGCCGGTGAAACCATCGATTACGGCCCCTGCGCATTTATGGAGCAGTTCGATCCGCAGAAGGTGTACAGCTCCATCGATCAAGGCCGCCGCTACGCCTTTGCCAACCAGCCAGCGATCGCCCAGTGGAATCTGGCCCGCTTTGCCGAAACGCTGCTGCCGCTGATGCGTGAAGAGGGCGAGGCGGTGGTAGAGCAGGCCACTAATGCCATTCGCCGCTTCGATACGCTGTTCAGCGTCGAGCAACTCCGCTTGCATGCCGATAAACTCGGTTTAGCGGCGGAAAGCCCCCAAGCCGAAGCGCTAATGGAAGGCTTAGAAAGCCAGATGCATCAGGGGCGAATGGATATGATCGCCACCTTTGATGCGCTCACGCAATACGCTTCCTCGCCGAGTGATGAGCACCGCGAGTCGCTGCTGGCGCTGACGACTCAGCCTAACGAGTTAACCGCGTGGATAGATACCTGGCAGCAGGCGCAGATAGCCAGTCAAAACAGCGAACGCTTTGTCGCCATGCGGCGCGCCAATCCGGTGATTATTCCCCGCAACCACCGGGTTCAAGAAGTCATCGATGCCGCTTACAAAGGTGATTTTGTACCTTTCCATACCCTGTTATCGGTTGTTACAAAGCCGTTTGATGAGTCTGTCGAGGCGCGTCGTTTGGCGGCGCCCGCTACGGGCAACGAACAAGTGCTGCGGACGTTCTGCGGCACCTAATGCTGTGATAAACTGTGGTTTTTTACAGTTAATAAAGGTGGCCAGTGCGCAAGATCATTCACTGCGACTGTGACTGTTTTTACGCCGCAGTGGAGATGCGCGATAACCCCGCACTGCGGGATATACCCATTGCCATCGGCGGCAGTGTCGAGCAGCGCGGCGTGGTCGCTACCTGTAACTATCCTGCCCGCGAGTTTGGCATTCACTCGGCGATGCCCATGGGCCAAGCGCTGAAGCGCTGCCCGCATCTCACCGTAATCCGCGGCGACATGGCCAAATACAAAGAGGTCGCCCGCCAAGTCTTCGCGATTTATCGTGATGTGACTGAGCTGATTGAACCGCTCTCCCTGGATGAAGCCTTTCTGGATGTTTCGGAGGTGACGCTACATCACGGCAGTGCCACGCTAATGGCTGAAGCGATCCGCGAGCGGGTCAGCCGCGAAGTGGGTATCACTGTTTCAGCGGGCGTAGCGCCCAACAAGTTTCTAGCCAAAATTGCCAGCGACTGGAACAAGCCCGACGGCCTGTGCGTGATTACGCCGGATAAAGTCGATAGCTTTGTGCAGCTGCTGTCGGTGAAAAAAATTCACGGCGTTGGCCCCCGCACAGCAGAAAAATTGGCGGGGCTGGACATTCATACCTGCGCTGATCTACGTACCCGCTCGCTGACGGAACTGGTCGAGCACTTTGGCCGCTTTGGCAAGCGCCTGTATGAACTAAGCTGGGGCCGCGATGAACGCCCGGTGAAAACCCACCGCGAGCGTAAGTCGATTAGCACCGAGCAGACCTACGCTCAGGATTTACCCTCCCTTGATGCCTGCCGTAGTGAGCTACCGGCGCTGATTGACGATTTGGAGCAGCGCTACGCACGCCTTGACCCACCCCTGGCAGTGCGCGGGCTGATCGTAAAAGTGAAGTTTAACGACTTCACCCAAACCACCGTCGAACACGCCGACCCCTCGCCTAACCTTGAACAGTTTGAAACGTTGCTCAATGTCGGTTGGGCCAGGGGGGAGCGGCCAGTGCGTCTGTTGGGAGTAGGGTACCGGCTGGCGGAGAACACGCAAGAACATCAATTGCCGCTGTTTTAATTAGCCTGTTAACCCTTCGCCTGATTGACCCCGTGCCGGGGGCACGCTAAAACAGACGTATGATAGTTTGAGTTATTCATTTACCGTTTGGTCACCCACGAGCCCGCTATGTCTGCTGATGCTGCTTCACGCCCCCGTTTAGTGTTTGCCCATGCCAATGGTTTTCCAGGGTTAAGCTATCGCAGCCTCCTGGATCCGCTGGCAGAGATGTTTGATCTCCACCCTTTGGATCGCTTGGGCCATCACCCGGATTACCCCGTCAATCACAACTGGGGCAACTTAGTGGACGAGCTGCTGAGCTACCTCCCCGAAAGCGATAAGCCGTTGTTGGGTGTTGGGCATTCGTTGGGCGGCACGCTCATGGCTATGGCCGCCGACAAACAGCCAGAGCGCTTCTGTGGGGTGATTATGCTTGATCCCCCGCTGATGCTGGGGTCGGATGCCTGGGCGATGAAAGCCGCCAAGCGTTTTGGCTTTATTGATCGGGTAACCCCCGCCGGTAAAACCTTGGGGCGGCGAAGTGTATGGCCGAGCCGCGAGGTAATGGCTAGCTCGTTGGGTCGCCGGGGGCTGTTTCGTCGCTTTACCCCAGAGGCGCTCAACGACTACATTGAAGCAGGAACGCGTCTGTTAGATGACGGCAGTGCCGAGCTTACCTTTGATCCGCGCATTGAGGTGGAGATTTTCCGTCACTTGCCCGATCACCTTTCACGCTTGCCGAAACGGTTGGGTGTGCCGCTTGAGTTAGTGGCGGGTAAAGAGTCGCACCTGCTGACCGCTTCACGCATCAAACGCTTGAAGCGAAAGGGTCTAACGGTTAGCGAAGTTCCCGGTACGCATATGTTCCCCATGGAACACCCGGATGAGACGCGTGCCGCTATTTTGGCTGCCTGGCAGCGCTTGGCGAACGCCAGCCAGCCCTCAAACACAGCGTAAGGAGGCGTTATGTATCTTTCCGTACAACTTAGCTACTACCCATTGGCCGATGATTTTAAGCCGGTGGTTAAAGAGGTGGTAAAGCGCCTTGAGGCAACAGGGCTGGAAGTACACCCAAATCGAATGAGTACGCAGGTATTTGGCGAGTTCGATGCCGTGATGGCAGCGTTAAGCGAGGTTATGAAGTGGTCGTTTGAAACCCATGGCAAAGCGGTATTTACGGCTAATTTTTTGGAAGGCGACCGACGCCCTCGTTAAACCAAAACGCCGCCCGATTGGGCGGCGCTGTATCAACGTCTGCACTAACGTTAGTTAGCTTGGCGTTACACCAGCGACTCCAGACAGGACTCAATAATATCCAACCCTTCGTTGAGTACGTCGTCTTGGATAGTGACGGGCATCAGGAAACGGATGGTGTTGCCGTACATGCCGCAGGAAAGCAGGATCAAGCCCTCTTCGCGGGCCTTCTTGCACAGCGTAGCAGCTAGTTCGGCGTTCGGCTCGCGGTCTGTTTTATTCGAGACGAGTTCAAACGCAGCCATGGAGCCCATATTGCGCACATGGTCGATGCATTCAAATTTCTCCGACCACCCGTTGAAGCGTTTTGACAGCTTATCGCCCAACGCTTGGCTCTTCTCCAGAATGTTCTCTTCTTCAAACACTTCCATTACGGCTAGCGCTGCGGCACAGGCGGTGGGACTACCTGTGTAGGTGCCGCCCAGTGAATTAGGCCCCGAGGCATCCATCACCTTGTCGGTACCGACGATTGCAGAGATCGGCATACCATCAGCCATACTTTTGGCCATGGTCATAATATCCGGCTCAACGCCGCTGTGTTCGATGGCAAACATTTTGCCGGTGCGGCCAAAGCCAGACTGCACTTCGTCGATGATCATCAACATGCCGTGCTCATCGCAAATCTCACGGATCTTGGTCAGAAAGCTTTTCGATGCTGGGTAGAAACCGCCTTCACCGAGTACCGGCTCAAGTACAATCGCGGCGGTATCTTTGGGGTTGGCATCGGTTTTAAGCGTCATCTTCAGGCCGCGAATGGCTTCATCTTCGCTAACGCCATGGTATGGCACCGGGTAGGGCGCGCGGAAGACAGTGCCCGGCATCGGGCCGAAGTCGCTCTGGTAAGGCGCTACCTTGCCATTCATCGCCATAGTAAAGAAGGTACGGCCGTGGTAGCCGCCATCAAAGCAGATGACGTTGGAGCGGCCGGTAGCCGCGCGGGCGATCTTAACTGCGTTTTCCAGTGCTTCTGCACCCGAGTTAGCCAGCATGACTTTGGCGTGGCCGCGTACAGGAACAATCTGGCTAAGCTTTTCGGCGACTTTCACGTAGCCTTCATAAGGCATGACGGTTTGGCAGGTGTGCATCAGCTTGTCCAACTGAGCTTTTACCGCAGCGACCACTTTGGGATGGCGGTGCCCCACATTCAGTACGCCAATGCCACCCGCGAAATCGATAAAGCGGTTGCCATCTGCGTCCCAGATTTCAGCGTTTTCAGCACGGTCAGCGAACGCTGTCGCAGGGCTGGCAGCGCCAGCAGCGACGTATTTGTGTTTCAGTTCGTTCAGTTCGGCATTGCTGCTCATGGCTCAACTCCTGTCGAGAAAGAATAGGCTTTCAGCATAGTGCTTAATTGAGGTGCTTACCTAGTGATTAAATAACACCCGAGGCGCGCAATGCCACTAGCTGTTCAGGCGTAATGCCGAGCTCGTCTAATACGCTGTCAGTGTGTTGGCCTAGGTGGGGCGGAGCGGTAGTTGCGCTCATTTGTAGACCGTTGAAGCGAATAGGGTTGGCGACTAAATCCACCTGGCCCGCTTGGTCGTGGGGCAGAGTTTGTTTGAGCCCGCGTGCTTTTACATGGGGGTCATCGAACACGCGATCCAGTGTATTAATAGGTCCACAGGGAACGCCCACGGCTTCAAAGGCGGCTAGCCAATGATCAGTGGTGCGCTGCGCCAATGCCGCTTCCAACTGCGGCACGAGCACAGCGCGGTTGTTTACCCGGTCCCCGTTGGTGGCAAAGCGCGGATCTTCTGCCAGCGCTGGTAACGCAAGCACGGTGCAAAAACGCTTGAACTGTTCATCGTTGCCGACGGCCATAATCATATGGCCATCTTGGGTGGCGAACGCCTGATAAGGCACGATGTTGGGATGAGCGTTACCCAACCGCTGGGGCACATTGCCTGAGGTTAGGTAGTTGAGCGCCTGATTGGCGAGCACGCCCACCTGCACATCCATTAATGCCATATCAATATGACAGCCCTCGCCACTATCTCTGCGCTGATAAAGCGCTGCCAGTACTGCGTTCGCTGCATACAGTCCGGTGAAAATATCGGTAAACGCAACGCCGCTTTTTACCGGACCGCCGCCGGGTTCGCTATCGGGCTTGCCGGTTAGGCTCATGATTCCGCCCATGGCCTGAATCATAAAGTCATAGCCCGCCCGGTGAGCGTAAGGGCTTTCCTGGCCAAAACCGGTGATTGAGCAGTAGATGAGCTTGGGGTTCAGCGCCTTCAAACTGGCGTAATCCAGGCCATAACGTTTCAGACCACCGACTTTAAAGTTTTCGATCAGCACATCGGACTGGGCGACCAATTGCTTGATCACCGCCTGACCTTCGGGCTTGGCCATATCGACGGTCACCGAGCGTTTACCTCGGTTAGCGCATAAGTAGTACGCCGACTCTTCAGTGCCCGTCAACCAAGGAGGGCCCCAGTGGCGGGTATCATCGCCGCTTCCGGGACGCTCTACCTTAATCACATCCGCCCCCATATCCGCAAGCATCTGTCCGCACCATGGCCCGGCCAGTACTCGAGAGATGTCGAGTACTTTAATTCCGGCCAGTGGTTTGGTTGGCTCACTCAACAGGGGATTACTCATAAAGGATGCTTCCTTGGCTGATGACGTTTAAAAGAACGACTGAATACCTGTCTGTGCGCGACCAAGAATCAACGCGTGTACATCGTGGGTACCTTCGTAGGTGTTCACTGATTCTAAGTTGACCATGTGGCGAATAACGCCGTACTCGTCGGAAACGCCGTTACCACCGTGCATATCGCGAGACTGGCGAGCGATATCCAGCGCTTTGCCGCAGTTATTACGTTTGATCAACGAGACCATTTCCGGTGCCCAGTTGCCGCTATCCATCAGCCGACCTACCTGCAACGCTGCCTGTAAGCCCAGCGTGATTTCGGTCTGCATGTCGGCAAGTTTTTTCTGGATCAACTGGTTGGCAGCCAGCGGGCGGCCAAACTGCTTGCGGTCTAAGGTGTACTGACGCGCCGCGTGCCAGCAGAACTCAGCGGTGCCCATCACGCCCCAGGCGATGCCGTAGCGTGCTTTGTTCAAGCAGCCGAACGGGCCTTTAAGACCGCTGACATTGGGCAGCAGGTTCTCTTCAGGAACGAAAGCGTTGTCCAGCACGATCTCTCCGGTAATCGAGGCGCGCAGCGAGACCTTGCCTTCGATTTTAGGCGTGGTGAAACCTTCCGTGCCGCGCTCAACGATAAAACCTTTAATCTGATTGTCGTGGGCAGCTGACTTTGCCCAGACCACCGCGATATCAGCAATCGGACTGTTAGTGATCCACATTTTGGCGCCGGTCAGGCGGTAGCCGCCGTCGACTTTTTCGGCGCGGGTAATCATGCCGCCTGGATCAGAGCCGTGATCGGGTTCGGTCAAACCAAAGCAACCAATCATTTCGCCGCTGGCAAGCTTAGGCAGAAATTTCTGCTTCTGCTCTTCAGAGCCGTAAGTCTCGATGGGGTACATCACCAGCGATGACTGTACGCTCATGGCCGAACGGTAGCCGGAATCCACACGCTCTACTTCACGGGCAATCAGGCCGTAGGCCACGTGATTAACGCCTGCGCCGCCGTACTCAGGGGAGACGGTTGCGCCGAGCAGGCCAAGTTCACCCATTTCGCTCATGATTTCGCGGTCAAAGCGCTCTTCACGGAAAGCCGTTAGTACGCGGGGCTGTAAGTTTTCCTGGCAATAGTCGTAGGCGGCATCGCGAATCTGGCGCTCTTCATCGGTGAGCTGTTGTTCCAGAAGTAGCGGGTCGTCCCAGTTAAAATGTGTCATAGCGTGGATTCCTCGAATAGTGGGCAGGAATAAATGCAAAATAGCTTGCAGTCAATGTATCGCCGTTTCTTTAAAATATCTACATTTTTTTAAAACGCAGAATTTGTCTGTAACTTAAGCTTAGTCGATACCGCGGGCTTTAAGCACTCGGGTAATAATCGGCACCGGCGTCATCAAGTGGTCCCGCATTAATGTATCGGCTTCGGCGGTATCGCGAGCTAAAATCACATCCACCAACGCTGCATGCTCCTGGCGCTTAAGCTCCAGCGCCTGGGGCGACATGACCGTTTCCTGCAACCAAAGGTGGCGGTAGCGCTCTACTTGATCAAACAGCGTATTGCGCATTTGCAGCAGGTGAGGGGAGTTGCAGCCACTGGCGATGGCGGTGTGAAAGGCTTTATGACGCTGATCCCAAATATCCAGCAAGTCATCGGGCGTATTGATGTCGGTCACTTTAGACAGCCGATGCGCCGTCGCCAGAACAGTGGCTTCCCAGTCATCGTCACCGCGCTCTATCGCTAGCCGTAGGATCAGCCCTTCGAGTTGCGCTCGGGCGTCGTAAATATCGTTGAGTTCTGCCAATGACATGGGAGCTACACGGTAGCCGCGCTGACTGATTGCCACTACCAAGCGGTCTGCTACCAACTGAGAAAGCGCTTCCCGCAGTGGCCCGGTGCTGGCGCCATATTGCTCTTTCAGTCGGCTCATTAACAGCTTCTGTTCAGGAGCATAGCGACCACGAATAATGTCATGCTTGAGTTGGCGGTAGGCGCTGATGGCAAGATTCTGGCGTGGCGCACTAGCCTCTTTAGAATCTGGCTCCCTGAGATCTGGCTCCATAGTAGTGTGGCTCCTGGGTGAGTAAAGAGACGAATTAAGACTCTAACAAAGCTGCGTTGAGAAAATATTGACGCCTATTATCAATAAATATTAACAATTTGGCATAGTGTATGACATTTGTGTGGGGTTTCATCATTATTAGGAGAGCTTGTTTTCTTGCATCTATCGTCGGCACTACCTAAATGCTGCACCTACCGTCAAGCTACTTAAGCGCTAATTATGCCATTAGCATCTAACGCACAAGCCGTGCTAACTTCTCCTCCACCGCTTCTGGTTCGCCTTACAATGGCAAGCAGAAGTTGGGGCTTCGACACCTCCTTTATTGTCAACCATACCTATAAGTCCAAACAGGACGGAGGAAATGCTCATGAAAACTCTACGCTCTCTCTACACCACGGCAGCCGCCGCATCTATGCTCGCGGTAGCGCTGCCGGCAAGCGCCCAGCAGCTCTCTATCGCCACCGGCGGCACAGGCGGCGTGTACTATCCCATCGGTGGTGGTTTCGCCGAAATGATCAATAATCATATTGAAGGTGCCCAGGCGACCGCTGAAGTAACCGGTGCCTCGGTTGAGAACATGGGGTTGATCATGCGTGGGGACGCGGATCTAGCATTGGTATTGGCAGATACGGCTTACCAAGCATATACCGGTACCGGTGACTTCGAAGGTCGTCAGATCGAAAATACCCGTGCCCTAGCCTCGGTTTATCCCAACGCCGTGCAGTTGGTAACCCTGGCTGAATCCGATATCGAATCAATTGCTGACTTAGCAGGCAAACGCGTTTCCGTTGGTGCGCCAGGAAGTGGTACCGAGCTGAATGCCCGTGCGCTGCTTGAAGCCAATGGCATTGAATACAGCGATTTCACCCCGCAGCGCTTGAACTTCAACGAAACCGCTGATGCGATCCGCGATGGCGATATCGATGCTGGCTTCTGGAGTGTGGGACCTCCAACGAGCTCCATCCTTAACCTTGCCGCGACCCGCGATATTCGCCTGATTGGTCTGTCCGATGAAGAGATTGCCAATGCCCAGGAAGTAGAAGCGGTATTCGCACCTTATGAGCTTGAAGCGGGCATGTATGACGGCATGGACGAAGCCGTTCAGACCATCGGTATTCCTAACGTTCTGGTCGTCAACGCTGATATGGATGAAGAGCTGGCGTATCAGTTGACTCAACTGCTATTTGAGAACATCGATGAGCTGATTGCCGTTCACCCGGCTGCTAACGACACCACCGTTGATTTCACCATGGGCTCCACGCCTGTGCCGCTGCACCCGGGCGCAGTGCGTTACTTTGAAGAAGTGGGCGCTGAAATTCCTGACCGCCTGCGCGAGTAAGCCTTGGCTGACCATTCGATAGTACGTAATTATGGTTATGCAAAGGCAACGCGACGTTGTTCAGCCGCGCTTGGTTGGGTTTATAAAGGCTAAGCCCAGGGTTAAGTGCTGGCTAATAGCGGTGTTGATAGTTTGCTTACCACTCGCCGGAGCAGGGGACATCCCCGCTCCGGCGGTTTCGTCTGATCGTCTTCAAGTCATCACTGAGCAAGGTGAAATGCTGGTGGATACTGCGGCTCCGCCGGGGATGCGTTGGTGTATCAAGTGGAACCACTCGGTAGCGAAATTTACCGTGCTGGACTGCTACCAAAATGTCGCCGGCTCCATGCAATTAGAGCGCAGCCACCAGCCTGACTTTGCAGCGGGCTTAGGGCATACGATAGGACGTGGCGAGCAGGTTTCTGACGGAAAAGGGGGCTACTGGATTAATGCGATTAATGAGCCAGTGGCCAATAACCGTTACGCGTTGCGTGTGGGATCAACTGATGTCAATCACCGAGTGGTATGGCAAGACGGTGAACGCTATAACGAAGTGAGCCTGAGTGCCCACGCGTCTGGGCAACGCGTCATACTCCAGATCATCCAAGCCGCGCCGCCCAGCGTGAATTAAAAGTAAGCCAGACAACGTCTGACGAGGACTCCATGAACGAACCCAAGCAACCGCCGATCCTGATGCCGGGCGGTAATGCGATTCAACCCCGCATGGTGCTGTGGTCTATCACCATTGTGGCGGTGGGTCTTTCCCTGTTTCAGCTCTATTCTGCAGGTATTCAGCCCCTTGGACTGTTTTATCAGCGCAGTATTCACCTTTCGCTAATTATGATATTGGCATTTTTAATGTTCCCAGCCTTCGGCCCTACGCGTAAGCGAGGCGTTCTGGGGTGGGCAATTGACCTGCTGTTTTTCGCTGGCGCAATACTGACCGGCGGCTACTTAGTGCTCAATTTGGATGAGATTTTCAGCCGCGCAGGTTTTTGGAACAGTACCGATATCCTGGTTGCCTGCATAGCGACAGTCACCGTGCTGGAAGCCAGCCGCCGTGCGGTGGGCTTCGGGATGACCGTGATTGGCCTGCTTGCCATTGTTTATGCCTTCGCTGGCCCTAGGGGTGAGCTGCCGTGGCTTGGGCAGTGGATGCCAGGCATTTTAGAGCACCGCGGTTACGGTATTGATCGTGTGGCGGGTCAGCTTTACCTAGGTCAAGAGGGCATCTTCGGTCTTCCGCTGGGGGTTGCGGCTACCTATATCTTTATCTTTGTCCTGTTTGGTGCCTTCTTGGAATGCACTGGGGCAGGCAAGTTCTTTATCGATATGGCTTACGCGGCGACGGGTCGTCAGCGCGGCGGCCCGGCTAAAGCCGCCGTTTTAGCCTCGGCGGGGATGGGCTCTATCTCCGGCAGTGCGATTGCTAACGTTGTCACCACTGGCGCCTTCACCATTCCGTTAATGAAAAAGCTGGGTTACAAGCCCAAGCAGGCCGGTGGTATCGAAGCCGCAGCCTCTACCGGTGGGCAGATTATGCCGCCGCTAATGGGCGCAGGCGCTTTCTTGATTGCGGAGTACACCAATACGCCGTACTTAGAGATCGTTAAAGTCAGCATTTTACCGGCGATCATGTATTTTGCGACGGTCTACCTGTTTGTGCACATCATTGCCCTTAAACAAGGCATGCAAGGACTGCCCAAAAGCGAGCTGCCGCAAATGCGTCAGGTCATGAAAGATGGCTGGCACTTCCTGCTGCCACTAGCGGTATTGGTGTGGCTGTTGGCAATGAGTATGTCGCCAATGCGAGTAGGTTTCTATGCGGTCGTGACCATGGTCGCGGTGGCCGTGCTGCGTTATGCGCTGTGGTTCTTCTTTGTGGCCCCCAGCCAAGGGCAGGCAGTCACCCTAAGCCGTACACTGGGCGTGATACGTGCAGGATTGGGCAAGCTGGTAGAAGGCTTGGAACTGGGCGCACGTAATGCGGTAGCCGTCTCCATGGCCTGTGCGGTCGCTGGGATTATCGTTGGCGTGGTGGGCTTGACTGGCCTGGGTCTGAAATTCTCCTCCATGATGCTGGCTTTCTCAGGCGGCAACCTGGTGCTGGCACTGGTCATGGTGCTACTGGCAAGCCTGATTTTGGGCATGGGGCTACCGGTTACCGCAAGCTATATCGTACTGATTGTACTGGTTGGCCCTGCGCTTACCGCTGAGTTCGGCGTGCCGTTGCTGGTTGCTCACTTGGTGGTGTTCTGGTACTCCCAGGATTCCAACGTGACGCCGCCGATAGCCTTGGCAGGCTTTGCTGGAGCGGCGATTGCGGGTAGTAAACCGATGGAAACCAGCTTCCAGGCGTGGAAGTTTGCTAAAGGGCTCTACTTGATTCCGCTGTTTATGGTATTCAACCCAGAAATCATTATGGGTGGCCCGGTGCCGGTGGTGATCTGGAACGGGGTAATTGCCATTCTCGCATTAGGTGCCTTTGCAGCGGCCTTGGAAGGCTACCTGTTTACGCGTATGTCGTGGTTCCCTCGCATCGCTATTACCGCCGCCATTTTTGGGGTGTTCTATCCCAATCTAATGACCGAGATAGCCGGTGTGGTGGTGATGACGGTGGCTATTGGCGCTAACTGGTTAGCCAGCAGGCGCGAAAGACCAGCGACTCCCGTAAGTAGTTAATCGTTCAATAGCGAGTGGCTTGAAAGCGATGTAGCAACAAGCTGTTAGTCACGAGTTGCTAGCAAGAACGAAAAAGGCCCGGAGATAATCTCTCCGGGCCTTTTGGTTGGTACTCTAGGTTATGGATGCAGCGTTAGAAGATAGACTCTGCGGCACCTGAACCTTGGGAGCCACTGGCTTCTTCCAGTTCGCGGCTAATGCGGCGCTGCTGGTAATCGGGCAAATGATCCCGGTGGAACAGCTCAGACATACCGCCACCCTGGTCATCCGGCAAGCGGCGACCTGTATCTGGGTCGACGCGCGCGGTCACGATGGTGTCGGGGCGCTCAGGTATCGCACTGGGAGTCCCCTCCAGTGCATCGCCCATGAACTCAATCCAAATAGGCAATGCAGCGTTAGCGCCATACTCCGCTAGTGTTTCGTTGCTATCTTTACCCACCCATACGGTCGTCACAAGATCGCTGTTGAAGCCTGCGAACCATGCATCACGCTGGCTATTGGTGGTACCCGTTTTACCGACGATATCGTCGCGGTTAAGGCTGAGCGCGCCGCGGCCAGTGCCTGAAGTGATAACGTCACGTAGCATATCGCGCAGGATATAAACCGCCGCCGGATCAGCTACTCGCTTGGCTACTGGGTACTCGCGGCCATCAATGTCGACTGTTTCCTGACCCTCGGCACAGCTTGGGCACGCCACTTGTGGGGTCGCCTCGTCAACTATTTCAGTGTCATCGTTACGGGTCACACGCTCAATAAACCAAGGCGCTACCTGGAAACCACCGTTGGCGATAACCGCATAGGCATTGGTCATCTCCATGGGCGTTAAACTGGCACTACCTAGGGCCAGCGCCAACCCATGCGGCAAGCGTCCAGGGGCAAAGCCGAAGCCTTCCAAGTAATTGATCGTATGATCAAGCCCCATGGTCTGGAGCACGCGAATGGTGACCAGGTTGCGTGAGCGAGCTAGTGCAGGGCGCAAGCGCATGGGGCCCTGGAAATCACGGCTGGAGTTGACCGGGCGCCATAAGGCGTTGCTGCCGTCGTCCAGCACTACAGGGGCATCGTTGACCACGCTGGCCGCGTTCATTTCACCATCTTCAAGGGCCGCTAAGTAAATAAACGGTTTAAAGATAGAGCCAGACTGACGCTGGGCCTGTACCGCACGGTTAAACTTACTGGCATTAAAGTCGAAGCCGCCTTGAAGGGCGAGGATGGCGCCCGTGCGCGGGTCTTGAGCAACCAACGAGCCTTCAGCGTCTGGGCGCTGGGAGAGACGTAGCGTGCCTTCTTCATTAGCAATCACTCGAATCATATCGCCACGCACGGCAATTTGCTCCGCTGAACTTGGTTCGGCGCCTCGGCTACGTGGGCTCAGATAAGGGCGTGCCCAGCTTAAGCCTTCCCAGGCGATGGTTTGTAAGCCGCCATTACGGGTCAGTACCTGCATTTCGCGGCCACTACTTTCCACCACGATGGCGGGCTGCAGAAGGCCATAGTTGGGCGTACGTTCAAGCACCTGTACCCAGTTACTTACGTCGCCGTCGATACCTTCCACTTCGGTTTGGCTACGCTGAGCCGCTTGTCGTGCGGTTTGGCGAATTTCCGGTGACTCTGATAGCTCTTCTTCCAGGCCTTGAATAGCCGTTTGTTCCTGAGCCTCAACAAGGCTAGAGGCAATCTCACGCTGCTCTGGCCCGCGCCAGCCGTGACGCAGATCGTAGGCAATTAAGCCGTTACTCAGGGCTTGGCGAGCAGCGGGCTGTAGCTCACTGTCAATCGTTGTATAGACCCGGTAACCGCCGGTGTAGGCAGTGTCGCCATAACGCTCTACCGCGTACTGGCGGGCCATTTCCGACACATAGGCAGCTTCCACTTCTGCTTGGGTGAAGTGGCGGCGTGCGGTGACGGGTTCCTGTACCGCGACCTGGTAAGTCTCATCATCGATGTAGCCTAGCCCGCGCATACGGAACAGAATCCAGTTGCGACGAATCAGCGAGCGTTCCGAATTTGCCAGCGGATTAAAGGCAGAAGGCGCTTTGGGCAGGCCTGCAATCATTGCCGTTTGAGCTAGATTAAGCTCAGCCAGCGGCTTGTCATAATAGGTTTCAGCCGCCGCTGCGATACCATAAGCACGATTTCCCAGGAAAATCTTATTAACGTAAAGCTCGAAAATTTCCTGTTTATTGAGTACCTGCTCCATTTGCAGCGCCAGCAGGATTTCACGAATTTTGCGGGTAAAGGTTTGATCCAGTGTCAGCATATAGTTTCGCGCTACCTGCATGGTAATCGTCGAACCACCTGACTGAATGGTGCCGCCGCTCTGTACTAACTCAACGGCCGCACGCGCTAAGCCGCGTGGGTCGACACCCGCGTGATCAAAGAAGTTAGCGTCTTCAGCCGCAATTAATGCGTTGACCATATCTTGAGGGATTTCGTCAAAATCGATCGCCATGCGCCGCTCTTCACCGAACTCGCCGATCAATTTACCGTCTCGGGTAAAGATACGTAGCGGGGTATGCAGCTCGAAGTCTTGTAACTGACGAACGTCGGGTAGCCCCGGCGAAAAGTAAATGGAAGCCCCCACTACCGCCAGGGCAACGGCACCCACCAGCGATACGATGAGGAAAAACAGCGACATAATAAGGGTTCGTAGAAACGTCATGAACAGAGAGCACCCTGGGGAGAATAAAAGGATCGGCATCTAAACGGCCGTATCACGTAATTTGGCTGCCATTATAGGAAGCCAAGGCGGCGGCCACCAGTGTTGATATGGCGTAAGTTGCTTCGCGTGTGCCTTAGATGAAAATCATGTAACCTCGAACTACATGTAGTAATCGGGCGACAAGCAGGCGGAGCCAAACCCAATATGCGCTTTCTAACATCTGCTAAAGGGTTGATCGGCGTCGATATTACGTCGGCAACCGTCAAGCTGCTTGAGCTCAAAAAGTGCCACGATAATTACCAGGTCGAAAGTTATGCTGTTAGGCCACTGCGTGAAGGTGCGGTAATAGAACGCAGGATTCGCGATATTGATGACGTCGCCAGTGTACTTAGCCGCGCCGTTGAACATGCAAAGCCTTCAACCCGTAAGGCGGCGGTGGCTGTGCCTGCAAGTGCGGCCATCACCAAGACTCTCAGCTTTCCGGTTGGATTAAGTGAGGAAGAGATTGAAGAGCGGATCACCGCTGAATCCGACCAGCATATTCCTTTTCCGTTCAATGAAGTTGCCTTCGACTTTGAGTGCCTAGGTCCTGCACCGTTTGACGAAGAGCAGCAGTTGGTGGTGTTAGTTGCCTGCCGGCAGCAGGATGTCACTCAACTGACGGAAACGCTGGAGCGTGCAGGTTTGGAGCCAGCGGCAGTGGATGTTGAAACCTTTGCGATGGAACGTTCACTTGCTGAACTGCGCCGCCAGTTGGAGGTTGATAATGATCCCACCGCCTGCGTAGGTCTGGTGGATATTGGCGCTAATATGAATGCCTTTCACGTCGTTCGCGGCGGCCATATTGTGTATACGCGTGATACGGTATTTGGCGGTCGTCAACTAACAGATGCGATTCGTGATCGTTACAGCTTGAGCATGGAAGAGGCGGGCTTTGCCAAAAAGCGTGGCGGGCTGCCTGATGACTATCATGCCAAGGTGCTCAACCCCTTTCTTGATACGGTGGTACAGCAGGTGGGGCGTTCATTGCAGCTTTACTATACGGCTGGGCGCCAGCAAGAGGTAAAGCACATTGTCTTGGCCGGCGGCTCAAGTGTGATTCCTGGACTGGCCGAGCGTATTGCGGAAGATAGCGGTATGACCGTAACGATTGCCAACCCGTTTCAGCGTATGCAGGTCAATAAACGCCTCAACCTCCAGGCGTTAACCAATGATGCCCCGGCGATGCTCACCGCGGGTGGCCTGGCGATGAGAGTGAGTCAGTGAGGATTGGTTTTTGAGAGTTAGCCAATGAGAGTTAGCCAATGAGCATGACGATAAATCTGCTGCCGTGGCGGGAAGCGCAGCGCGAGCGGCAAACGCGGAAATTTTATCTATGGATCGCTGTTATGCTGCTGGCAGGGGTAGTGATGGGGCTGCTCACCGCTCAATATTACCAGCATCAGTTGGCGGCTCAGCAGCAGCGTAATGCTTATATCAGCGAGCATATGGTGCGTCTTAATGCTGATATTGAAGGGGTGTCGCGCTATCAAAATGATGCCGGGCGTTTAGCCGAACAGCTAGCGGTGTTCCAAACGTTACAGTCTGAACGGCTGCTTACCGTACAACTTTTTAATGATGTCGCCGAAAGCGTTGCCAATGGTGTGATCTACCAGCAGTTATCAAAATCCGGTAATAACATCAGCGCAACGGCGGTGGCCGCTAGTGAGCGGCAAGTCTCTGAGCAGTTGCGTCGTATTGCGGCCCTACCTGGTTTGGGCGTTCCTTCGCTGTCTGCCGTAGAGAGCGACCAGCAAGGTGCCGGTAGAGTGTTTCGTTTTAACGTAGAACAGATGACGCTGGAGCATGCGGATAGTGCCGAGGAGACGGCGCTATGAGGCCAGGTTCTGACAGAACAAGCGTTGGCAAACTGAGCTCTGACAAGCGAGGCCGTGAGTATTGGGCAAGGGAGTGGCAGCGTCTTCGCGACGTCGATTGGCGTGACTTAGATATTAAAGAAGCCGGTGGATGGCCATGGTTGCTAAAAGTGTTGAGTTGCTGCTTGGCACTGCTGGTAGCGTTAAGCGTGATGGGGTGGCTAGTGGTGAGTGAGCAGCGCGAAGGGTTAAAGGCGGCACAGCGCCAAGAAGTCAGATTGCTGAGTGATTATCGCAGCAAAGCCTCAGAAGCCGCTTTTTTGCCAGAAATGCGCGAGCAGCTCGCTTCGTTAGAAGCCCAGATGACACGCTTGCGCACCATGCTGCCCACCGATGCAGAAATTCCCTCTTTACTGGATAGTATTAGCGATGCGGCCGTCGATAATCGCCTTACCATTGAAACGATTCGGCTGCGTCCAACGCAAACCCAGGCTCATTATATAGAGCAACCGCTGGATATTCAGGTGCGCGGCGGCTACCACCAACTGGCGCGCTTTATCGCTGATATGGCTGCACTACCGCGTATTGTGACGCAGCACGATTTCAGCTTAGAGCCGGTTGAGCAGCGCGGGGATATGCTGCGGCTGTCGCTACTGGCTCGCACCTATAGCTATAGGGATGAGAGCGAGCGAGCATCTCTTGATGGGGCGGTCGCGCCATGAAGGGTATCCAACTGACCGTTATGCTAGTGGCCGTCACTATAGTGCTGGCGGGTTGTGCCGATGCTGAGTTAGACCAGCTTGAGCGCACGCTGGCGGATATTCGGCAGTCACCCGGCGGCCAACCCGCTGGGGTCAGTGTGGTTTGGCCTGAAAGCCAAACGCTGGCGTATTTATATAGTGAGGAGCGCAGCCCTTTTTTAGCGCCGGACGCCATTGCGGAAAGTGGTATTAGCTCAACGGATGGTGCATTAGCGCCTGATCAGCAGCGTGTGCCAGAGCCGTTAGAGCGTTTCCAATTACAGGAGCTGCGATTAGTCGGTACGTTACGCATGGGCGGGCGGCAGGTGGCCATGATCGCCTCACCTGATGGCAGTGTGACCAGCGTAAGAGAGGGGAACTACATGGGCAGTGATTATGGGCGTATTAGCCAAATTGCTGCTCAGGAAATTCGCGTCGACGAGCGGGTTTTTACTCAGCGTGATGGCTGGCAAGAGCGACAAGTCACGCTAACGATTAATGAAGAACGTGCTGCTAGTGAATAATTTATAAGCGTTGCTAGTGAAAGCAGTATTAATGAAAGTAGTATTCGTAAAATAAGTATTAGATAAAACAGCAAAAAGTACGGCTGCACCGAGCGGCGGTACAGTCACTTTACCCGCAGGCGGATAATAGCTAATGGCAGTAACAGCTCGGCAAAACACCCATCTCATATTTATGGCAGTCTTGCTCGCTTCGTTTTTGCCCTCATTAGCGGCGGCGTCAGTGCTGACGGATATTGAAGTACATAATGCCGACAACGGAGAGGTAGGCATTGATCTTCGCTTCACCGGCGGCGTGCCTGAACTGCGTAGCTATCGCCTGGATTCGCCACCCAGGGTGGCATTGGATTTAGCAGGTACTCAAAACGGCCTGGCTACTCGACGGCTTGAGATTGGCCGCGGCGGCATTGAGCAAATCACGGCACTAGAAGGCAATGGCCGAACGCGTTTGGTGGTGAACCTTAGCGAAACCAAAAACTTTACCCCCAGCGTCATGGATGATCGGCTGCGTATTAATTTCACGTCAGCATCGAGCACCTCCGCCGCCGCTTTGCCAGCGCTAGAAGTTAATGAAGGGCCGCAAATTGCAAATATTGATTTTCGGCGCGGTCAAGACGGTGCTGGTCGCCTTGTTGTTACCTTTGATCGTGAAGGCATTGAAGCGGATGTGCGAGAGGAGGTAGCTGGGCAAGTGGTCGTGATACTGCGCGACGTGGCTATCCCAGACTCGCTTAATCAGGTATACGACGTCACCGACTTTGCCACGCCTATCACGCGGATTACTCCGCGTTCAGGTCAGCGCGATACCCAATTGGCGCTAGCTACACAAGGCGCTTACGCGATGATTTCATCGCAAAGTGGCCGCACGCTCACCGTGGAAGTTCAGCCGGTTCGCGATCAGCCGCAGCAAGCCCAAGGAACGGCCGAAAGTTTCGATGGTGAACGCTTGAGTCTCAACTTCCAGGATATCGAAGTGCGCTCGGTGCTGGCCACGCTTGCGGAGTTTACCGGCCTGAACTTAGTGGCCAGCGATAGTGTGACAGGCCGAGTGACGCTTAACTTAAATGATGTACCTTGGGACCAAGCGCTGGCGCTGATTCTGCAAAGCCAGGGGCTATCCAGCCGTGAGCAGGGCAATGTGATTGTGGTGGCGCCTGCCAGCGAGTTGGCCGATTTAGAGCGTCAGGAGTTAGAGGCGCGCAGCCAGCGTGAAACGCTTTCACCGCTGGTGACCGAGTTTATTGAGGTTAAATACGCACGGGCGGAAGATTTAGCCCAGTTGCTGCGTGGTGGCGACGGCTTCGGGCTGCTTACCGAGCGCGGGCGCGTTAGCGTAGATAACCGAACCAATACGCTGCTCATTCAAGATACCAGTGAGCAAGTGAGCGATATTATGCGCACCCTTGACCGCCTAGATGTTGCCGTTCGCCAAGTGCAGATTGAAGCGCGCATTGTTATTGCCCGGGACACCGCTTCCCGCGAGTTAGGCATTAACTGGGGTATGTCGAGCACCCGTGGGTTTCAAGACGGGGGAGATGGCAATTTCGTAAGACGAGATATTAATCCCGGCGGCATCAACCGTGCACAAGGCGGTTTGGCCGTAGATTTAGGTGCGGCCACTGGGCCAGGTACAGGTTTCAGCTTTGGCTACTTGTCGGGCGATATTCTGTTGGATCTGGAGTTGCGCGCGTTAGAAAGTGAAGGTAAGAGTCAGACTATTTCACAGCCCAGAATTATTACTGCCAACCAGCGCACCGCCAGAATCAGCCAAGGTGAAGAGCGCGCGTTTCAGAGCGTTGATGGTAACAATAACCCGGATACCGAGTTCAAACAGGCCGAGCTTTCGCTGGAGGTGACGCCACAAATTACCCCCGATAACCGTATTATCATGGATCTGGTGATCAAAAATGATAGTTTTCGTGAGTCGGAGTTTGGCGGTGAACCGCCTATCGATACCAACCAAATTGAAACCCAAGTACTGGTAGATAACGGCCAAACGGTGGTGTTAGGCGGCATTTTAACGACCGAAGAGCTGCGCCAAATCGCCAAAACACCGCTTCTGGGCGATATTCCTTTGCTAGGAAGACTGTTTCGCTATACCGAAGAGAGCAATGAAAAGGTAGAGTTGTTAGTCTTTATTACTCCACGACTCCTAGACGATGGCTTAACGGTTCACTGATGCAGGATTTACCCAATTTATTTCTCATTGGCCCCATGGGGGCTGGCAAAAGCACGATTGGTCGCCTGTTGGCGGCAGAGCTTTCGCGCCCGTTTTACGACAGTGACCACGCCATTCAAGACCGCTGCGGGGCTGACATCCCGTGGATTTTCGATGTAGAAGGCGAGCAAGGCTTTCGGCTGCGGGAAATTCACATGATTGATGAGCTGACCCGGCTTTCTCCGGTAGTGGTAGCCACTGGCGGTGGCGCGGTGCTTCGCGAAGAGAATCGCCGCGCGCTGCGCGAGCGTGGCACGGTGGTCTATCTGTTGACCACCGTTGATCAGCAGCTTAAGCGCACGGCGAAAGATCGCAATCGGCCGCTGTTGCAGTGTGGTAATCGTGAGCAGGTGCTCAACGATATGTTTGCCCAGCGCGACCCGCTTTACCGGGCCACTTCCGATATTGCCGTACGCACTGATCGGCGCAGCCCACGGGCCGTGGTCAACGAAATCCTGCGCCGAGTACATCGGCTGGTTGATCCGCTGGAGAACAGCGCTTCCCTGAATACCGCCGATTCGAACATTCATAAGGTAACCCAATGACCTTCACCGCCAGCACGCAGCGCACGCTTAACGTTGCTTTAGATGAGCGCAGCTACCCGATTCATATAGGCACCGGACTCATTGGCCGAGCTGATGCGCTGACCCCTTATCTAGCCGGTCAACAAGTGATGGTGGTTACCAACGAAACGATTGCGCCGCTCTACCTTGAAAAGCTTTGCGCCAGCCTGCCGGAGCAACTCGATGTCCGCACGGTCGTGCTACCCGATGGCGAGCAGTACAAAACCATTGAACAGGTCAGCCGCATTTGGGACGCGCTGCTGGAAGCCGGCTTTAACCGCCGCTGCACCCTGATCGCTTTAGGCGGCGGCGTGATTGGCGATATGGTCGGTTACGCTGCTGCTGCTTATCAGCGCGGCGTGGCGTTTATCCAGGTGCCGACCACATTGCTTTCCCAGGTGGATTCCTCTGTGGGGGGCAAAACCGGCGTTAACCATCCGCTGGGCAAAAACATGATTGGCGCTTTCTGGCAGCCCAAAGCCGTGTTGGTGGATATTGATACGCTCAAGAGCCTGCCACGCCGTGAGCTCTCGGCCGGGCTTGCCGAGGTGATTAAGTACGGCCTGATTCGCGACGAAGCGTTTTTATCCTGGCTAGAAGACACCATGCCCGCACTGCTTGATGTTGAGCCAGCGGTGGTGGCAGAAGCCATTGCCCGCAGTTGCCAAATCAAGGCCGATATCGTGGCCGAAGACGAAACCGAACAAGGCGTGCGAGCGCTGCTCAACCTTGGTCACACCTTTGGTCACGCAATAGAAGCCCACCAAGGCTATGGCAACTGGCTCCACGGAGAAGCTGTGGGGGCGGGGATGGCCATGGCGGCAACGCTTTCCCATCGGCTGGGATGGCTCGACAACGCAGCGCTCACCCGAAGTCTGGCGGTGATTGAAAGCGCCGAACTACCGCTGTCGGCACCGGCCAATATGACCCGCGATGATTTTTTAACCCGCATGCGGCTTGATAAAAAAAATATCGATACCCGGCTGCGTCTGGTGCTGCTCAACGCATTGGGCGATGCCTGTATCAGCGATGTCACCCCCAAAGAGCTTCTCACTACGCTGTTGGATAACTATCCGCGCCACTGAACGGCAAAAAAGTAACCCATTCAGCGCATCTCTATTTAGCAATTTCAGCCAGCAAAACCTGCCCAATGTACCGCTCCTAACGTTGAGTGGTGTCTCTGGGCAGGTTTTTTACGCTGGCGCCATTTTTTTCAACGTAGGTATTTTTCAACGTAGGTATTTTTCAACGTAGGTGTTTTTTAACGTAAGCGATATTGCCAATTAAGTAATAGAACACCGTTTCAATATAATCCGTATGCCTTATGCGCTATCGGCATGGGTTAAAAGACACAAATTAGACTAAAGTCTAATGGAAAATAAAAAGCCTAAAAAACGCGTTTCACTTGGTTACAAGTGTTTGAAGTATATGTATTTTTTTCCTAAATGAGAATGCAAATACAGGATTTGAAAAGAGTTTTTCAAGCGTTGGGGAGGCTAGGCGATTGCGCGAAGTGGCTTCCAATCGCTATGCTGACCGGCCATTTTGTTGCGGCAGTGGATGAGGGAAACCCCCATTCAGCGCAGGTAATAAGCGTCATAAAAAAAGCAAAACCTGCCTTTATACCATAAGTACGCTGCTAAAAAAATACGCTGACTAGAGGCACGCCCATGAATAGAGGTCTTCACCAGCCTGGCGAGTTTCGCGATAACTGTGGTTTCGGCCTGATTGCCCATATGGAAGGCCAGGCGAGCCACGATTTGCTGAAAACTGCCATTGAATCACTGACCTGCATGACCCACCGGGGCGGTATTGCTGCCGACGGAAAAACCGGCGACGGCTGTGGTCTACTGCTTAAAATGCCCACGCCGTTTATGCAGGCGTTGGCTAAAGAGGCATTCGATGCCGAGTTAGGCGACCGTTTTGCCGTTGGCGTGGTTTTTCTGCCCAATGATGACGAGCGTGAAACCCACGCCCGTGACACCCTGACCCGTGAACTTGAAGCGCGTGGACTCAATGTCTTGGGCTGGCGCGATGTGCCTACCGATTCCAGCGTTTGTGGTCCGATGGCACTCGACTGCCTGCCGCGCATTCAGCAGTTGTTTGTGCAGCCGGGCAACGGTGAGCACTTTGATGTTGACCTGTTTATGGCCCGCCGTCGCGCCGAACAAGCGCTGCGCGACGAAGAAGACTTCTATGTCGCTTCACTTTCGTCAGAAGTGGTCTCCTATAAAGGCTTAGTCATGCCGGAAGATCTGCCGGCTTTTTATAAAGACTTGAATGACCCGCGCCTGGAAACCGCCATTTGTGTGTTCCACCAGCGCTTCTCGACCAATACTGCCCCGCGCTGGCCGCTGGCGCAGCCGTTCCGCCTGTTGGCGCACAATGGCGAGATCAACACCATTGAAGCCAACCGTGGCTGGGCGAACTCGCGTAAAGCGAATTTCGTTAATGATCGCCTGCCGGATATCGCCGAACTGGATGAGATCGTCAACACCACCGGCTCCGACTCCTCAAGCATGGATAACATGCTGGAAGTGCTGCTCACTGGCGGTATGGAGCTACACCGTGCGGTGCGCATGATGGTGCCACCTGCGTGGCAAAACGTCGAAACCATGGACGCCGAACTGCGCGCGTTCTACGAATACAACTCCATGCATATGGAACCGTGGGATGGCCCCGCGGGCGTGGTCATGACTGACGGCCGTCAAGCGGTGTGTATGCTTGACCGCAACGGCCTGCGCCCAGCGCGCTGGGTGATTACCAAAAATGGTTACATTACCCTAGCGTCAGAAATCGGCACTTACGGCTATAAGCCGGAAGATGTGGTCGCCAAAGGCCGGGTGGGTCCAGGACAAATACTGGCCGTAGATACCCAGACCGGTGAAGTGCTGCATACCGAAGATATCGATCAGCGGCTGAAATCTGCCTACCCCTACAAGCGCTGGCTAAAGCAGGAAGCAAATTACCTGGAGTCGGCGCTAACCGAGCTTGCGCGTTTCCAAACCATGGATACCGACGCGCTCAACGTGCAGCAGAAGATGTTCCAGGTGAGTTTTGAAGAGCGCGACCAGGTATTGCGTCCGCTGGCGGAGAGTGGTCAGGAAGCGGTGGGCTCTATGGGTGACGATACCCCCATGGCCGTACTTTCTAGCCGCCCACGGCTACTGACCGACTTCTTCCGCCAGAAGTTTGCCCAGGTGACCAACCCGCCTATCGACCCGCTGCGTGAAGCGATCGTTATGTCGCTGGAAACCTGCTGTGGCGCCGAGCTCAACGTCTTTAAAGCCACGCCCGAACACGCCCACCGCCTGATTTTGACTACGCCGGTATTGTCGCCGCGTAAGTTTACCGCCCTGGTTAGTCAGGATGACCCGGCGTTTGCCAGCCACACAATGTCGCTAGGATACGACCCGGAGCAGCAAAGCCTGCACCAGGCGTTGAAAGCGCTGTGTGAAGAGGCTGAAGCGCAAGTACGTGCCGGTAAGGTGATCCTGGTACTGACTGATGCCGATCTTGCGAAGGGCTTAATCCCTATTCAGGCAGCCCTGGCCGTGGGTGCGGTGCACTCTCATTTAGGACGCTTAGCGCTGCGCCCCAATGCCAACATTGTGGTTGAGACCGGCTACGCCCGTGACGCTCATCAAATGGCGGTGCTGTTTGGTGTAGGCGCGACGGCGGTTTACCCATGGCTTGCTTATCAGGTCATGGCGGATATGCACCGCACTGGCGAGCTGACCGGCAACCCAGCTGATGGTCGTGAGAACTACCGTAAAGGGCTACAGAAAGGCCTGTTCAAAATCCTGTCGAAGATGGGTATCTCGACGCTGGCCTCTTACCGTGGCTCGATGCTGTTCGAAGCAGTGGGTTTGGCCGATGAAGTGATGGATTTGTGCTTTGTGGGCATGGCATCGCGCATTCAAGGCGCTGGCTTTGCTGAGCTTCAACTGCAGCAAACGCTGGTCGCCAAAGATGCCTGGATACCGCGTAAGGGTATTTCCCAAGGCGGTATTTTCAAGTATGTCCATGGCTATGAGTATCACGCCTACAACCCCGATGTGGTAGTAGCACTTCAGGCTGCCGTACAAGAGGGCAGCTACACCAAATGGAAGAAATTCGCCCAGTTGGTCAACGAGCGTCCGGTAGCGACTATTCGCGACTTGCTCAAGCTCAAGCCTGCTGAAACGCCGATTTCGATAGATGAAGTAGAGCCGGTTGAAGATTTGCTGCCACGCTTTGATAGTGCGGGCATGTCGCTAGGGGCGCTCTCGCCGGAAGCCCACGAAGCGCTGGCGCAGGCCATGAACGAAGCCGGTGGTCGCTCTAACTCTGGTGAAGGCGGCGAAGACCCGGCCCGCTACGGCACGATTCGTAGCTCGAAAATTAAGCAGATCGCATCCGGTCGCTTTGGCGTAACCCCTGCCTACTTGGTTAACGCAGAAGTACTGCAGATCAAGGTCGCTCAAGGTGCCAAACCTGGTGAAGGTGGCCAGTTGCCGGGCGGTAAAGTGAACCAGTTGATTGCCCGGCTGCGCTATGCAGTCCCCGGGGTTACGCTGATTTCGCCGCCGCCGCACCACGATATTTACTCGATCGAAGATTTGGCCCAGCTGATTTTTGACCTCAAACAGGTCAACCCTGAAGCCCAGGTGTCGGTGAAACTGGTCTCTGAGCCTGGTATCGGTACGATCGCGACCGGTGTTGCCAAGGCGTACGCGGATCTGATTACCGTTTCCGGTTACGACGGTGGCACTGCAGCGAGCCCGCTAACCTCGATCAAACATGCCGGGTCGCCTTGGGAGCTGGGGCTTCCTGAAGTGCATCAGGCGCTGCGAATCAATGGCCTGCGCGACAAGATTCGTCTGCAGACGGATGGCGGTCTGAAGACCGGGCTAGATGTGGTTAAAGCGGCCATTCTCGGCGCTGAGAGTTTCGGTTTTGGTACCGCGCCGATGGTGGCGCTGGGCTGTAAATACCTGCGTATTTGCCACCTTAACAACTGTGCTACCGGTGTGGCTACTCAGGATGATTTCCTGCGCGGTGAGCATTTCCGCGGCACCGTGGATATGGTCAAAAACTACTTCCGCTTCATTGCTGAAGAAGTGCGTGAGCTGATGGCTGTGCTGGGCGTGCGCAAGTTAACCGATCTTATCGGGCGTACTGATCTGCTTGAAGTACTGGAAGGCACTACCGCGTCTCAGCGTAAGCTGGACTTAACCCCCTTGCTTGCCAATGACTTTGTGCCTAAAGATGCGCCGCAATTCTGCACCGTTAGCCGCAACGTGCCTCATGACCCCGGTGCCAAAAACCAGGAAGTGTTGGCGGCACTGAAAGACGCGATCGAAAGCCAGTCCGGGGGTGAGTTTAACTTCACCATTACCAACTGTGATCGCAGCGTAGGTGCATTAACCTCTGGTGCAATCGCCAAGCGCTACGGCGAAGAAGGGTTGGAAGCGACACCAGTAACGGCCAACTTCGTCGGCGTGGCGGGGCAGAGCTTTGGGGTGTGGAATGCGCGTGGTTTGAATCTTTACCTGGAAGGCGATGCCAACGATTACGTCGGCAAAGGCATGAACGGCGGCAGTATCGTCATTGTGCCGCCCAAGGTCAGCGAGTTTGAGAGCCACAAAACGGCCATTATCGGCAACACCTGCCTATACGGCGCCACGGGCGGCACGCTGTTTGCGGCTGGTACGGCGGGTGAGCGCTTTGCCGTACGTAACTCGGGTGCCTCGGCGGTGATTGAAGGTGCTGGGGATCACTGCTGTGAATATATGACCGGCGGCTTGGTCTGTGTGCTCGGTGAAACCGGCGTGAACTTTGGCGCGGGGATGACCGGTGGCTTTGCCTATGTGTTGGATGAAGAGCGCACCTTCGTGGACAAATACAACCACGAGCTGGTCGAAATTCATCGCGTCAATACGGAGGCGATGGAGGCGTATCGTCGTCATTTGCGTGAAATGATCGAAGCCTACGTGGCCGCGACGGGGTCCGCACGTGGGGCGGCTATTTTGGAAGACTTCAGCGACTACGCGCGCCACTTCTGGCTGGTGAAGCCTAAAGCGGCAAGCCTCGGTAGCTTGCTGGATCAGTCTCGGCGTCAGCCGCAATAACCCACTTGTGCCCCTCACGCTGACAGGAGAGAGATCATGGCCAACCGCTTAAATAACGATTTTCAGTTTGTCGATGTGGGTCGTAAAGACCCACAGAAAAAAGATGCGCGTACCCGTGCGAAAGAGTTTGCGGAGATTTACGAGCCGTTTAAACCGACCGATGCGGCCAGTCAGGCGCATCGCTGTCTGCACTGCGGTAATCCGTATTGCGAGTGGAAGTGCCCGGTACACAACTACATTCCCAACTGGCTGCAGCTGGTGGTGGAAGGCAACATTATCGAAGCCGCCGAGCTTTCCCATAAAACCAACTCGCTGCCGGAAGTGTGTGGCCGCGTGTGTCCGCAGGATCGCCTGTGTGAAGGCGATTGCACGCTCAATGACGGTTTTGGCGCGGTGACGATAGGCTCGGTAGAGAAGTACATCACTGATACGGCGTTTGCCATGGGCTGGCGTCCGGATATGTCCAAGGTGGTGTGGACCGATAAAAAAGTCGCCATCATTGGTGCGGGCCCGGCGGGTTTGGGCTGTGCCGATATTTTGGCGCGTAACGGCGTTAAACCGGTCGTGTTTGATAAGTACCCGGAAATTGGCGGTCTACTGACCTTCGGTATCCCCGAGTTCAAGCTGGAAAAGAGTGTAATGGAGCGCCGCCGGGCGGTCTTTGAAGAGATGGGCGTTGAGTTCCGCCTGAACACCGAAATCGGCACCGATATCGAGTTTGAGACCTTGATGCAGGAGTACGATGCGGTTTTCCTGGGTATGGGGACTTACAAGTACATGGAGGGTGGCTTCCCAGGGGAAGATCTGCCGGGCGTCTATAAAGCGCTGGATTTCCTGATCGCCAACGTCAATCGCTGCCTGGGCTTTGAAAAAGATCCGAACGATTATATCTCCATGGAGGGTAAGCGTGTGGTGGTGCTGGGCGGTGGTGATACGGCGATGGACTGTAACCGTACCTCGATTCGTCAAAACGCCACTAGCGTGACCTGTGCGTATCGTCGTGACGAGGGCAATATGCCTGGCTCGCGCCGCGAAGTCGCTAACGCTCGTGAAGAGGGCGTGGAGTTTCTGTTTAACCGTCAGCCGGTCGCGGTGGTTGGTGAAGAGAAGGTCGAGGGCGTGAAGGTTGTGCGCACCCGCTTGGGTGAGCCAGATGAAAACGGTCGTCAGCGTCCTGAAGTGGTGCCCGGTTCTGAAGAGATCATTGCGGCGGATGCCGTGGTCATTGCTTTTGGCTTCCAGGCAAGCCCAGCGCCCTGGTTCGATAGTGCCAATATTCAAGTCGACGAACGTGACCGCGTCACCGCACCGGAACACGGCCAGTACGCTTTCCAAACCAGCAACGAAAAAATCTTTGCCGGTGGCGATATGGTGCGTGGTTCTGACTTAGTGGTCACGGCGATTTATGAAGGCCGCCAGGCAGCGGAAGGTATTTTGGATTACCTAGGCGTGTAAATCGGAGCAATGGGGTGCCTGCGGCACCCTTCGCCGAAATGTCGGACCACGCTGAAGTTCCCTCCCGCAATAGTTCCGAGCCTGATGAGAGTAAGGAGTGCTTGCTGCCCTTGTGGGAGGGAGCTTCAGCTCGCGAATGTGTGGGCTGCCAGCCCGATGAAATTAAGGGGTGCCTTCGGCACCCATCGCGCGCTAAAGCGCCCTCCCACAATAGTCCTGAGCCTGGTGAGACTAAGGAGTGCCTGCAGTACTTGTGGGAAATGGGATGGACCCGTCCCTCTGTGCCAAGATGAAGAAGCACTTCATCTAACGTGCGCAGGGCACTGACGGCATCTTGAAAGAGGATC
>NZ_JBNNIW010000039.1:0-33742 GCF_050269715.1 Halomonas sp. NPDC076908
ACCGCTCGACTTGCATGTGTTAGGCCTGCCGCCAGCGTTCAATCTGAGCCATGATCAAACTCTTCAGTTTAAAATCATTGTGATCCTTACTCGCTCTCTAAGGACTCGCCGAAGACAGCAAAAGCGGATCAAACTTGGCTCAAGGTTCAAACGAATTCATTTCAATTTACATTGTCATGACCGCTTGCCTTGATATTTGGTGACTTGTCACCACATCAGCAAGCGCCCACATGAATTACCTGATCAAATTGTTAAAGAGCTGTTTCGCTGTGCTGGCTCGATGACCTGAACCGTGTTGCCTCAGCGAGGAAGGCGTATTCTACGCATTTCCGGGTGGTTGTCAACCGCTGTTTTCAGCGAGTGAAGCGAGCGATCTAATCTATAACAAGACGGCGCTAACTTCCTGACAAACCAGAGGTTTTCAACCTCTTTCACCGCTGGTAACGTTTGGCGCCCCCGGCAGCGGATGCGTACTTTACGGATTCAGGGCCGGGTTGGCAAGCGCTTTTTGACATGGATTTAAATTGAGCTACCAATGCCACTCTTTAGACCATGAATCGAATCCGGCACCAGCGAATCTAATCCAAGCTCAGCAATGCTTCGCGCCCCTGTGAGGGTCATCGCAACGCGCATTTCCTTTTCAAAGAGATTGAGCATATTGGAAACGCCTGCCTCACCAGCAGTGGCCAGTGCATAGATGAAGGCACGCCCGATCAGTACAGTATCGGCGCCCATTGCAATCATTCGCACAACATCAAGGCCGCTGCGAATACCGGAATCGGCCAGAATGGCCAAATCACCTTTAACCGCATCAGCGATAGCAGGTAAAGCACGAGCGCTAGAAAGAACACCGTCGAGCTGGCGACCACCATGGTTAGATACCACGATTCCATCCGCGCCGAAGCGAACAGCATCACGGGCATCTTCAGGATCGAGTATCCCCTTAATGATCATCGGGCCATCCCACTGCTCACGAATCCACTCCAGGTCTTTCCAAGAGATAGATGGATCAAAGTTATCACCAAGCCAAGCAATATAGTCCTCAAGCTCCGTTGGCTTACCGCGATAATCGGACACGTTACCCAAGTCATGAGGGCGTCCATGAATACCCACATCCCAGGCCCACAGAGGATGCATGGCAGCCTGAAGCATGCGCCTCATTGGGCCACTCTTACCGCTCATCCCTGAATGAGCATCACGATAACGCGCTCCAGGCACAGGCATATCGACGGTAAAGATCAGCGTCTTAACACCCGCAGCCTTAGCTCGTTCAAGAACATGCTTCATAAAACCCCGGTCCTTCAACACATACAGCTGGAACCAGATCGGCCTATCAACGGCCGCGGCTACTTCGCCGATGGGACATACCGATACCGTCGAGAGCGTAAACGGTATACCTTTCTTAGTCGCCGCCCTCGCCGCCTGCACTTCGCCACGCCTTGCATACATGCCTGCCAGCCCCACCGGAGCGAGAGCGATAGGCATGGCAAGCTTTTCACCGAACAGCTCGGTTTCTAGTGATAGCGACGACATATCTTTTAGCACGCGCTGACGCAGCGCAACCCCGGCAAGATCCTCGACGTTACGCCGCAATGTATGCTCCGCGTAAGACCCGCCGTCGGCATAGTGAAAAAGAAAAGGAGGTATGCGGCGTTTGGCGGCTTGGCGGTAGTCGGTAGATGCTGAAATGATCATGACGAGCCCTATGCAATGGAGGCGCTAGTTACTATTTATAAGTGGCCATCGAAAAATCTGTGTCGAACGCCCAGTGATTGGTTTTACCAATTTACAAAAATCTATCGTATCGACACTAGTGAAGCGCTCGATAAGCGTCAAACCATGATGCAGCATAACGCCATTTAACGGCTCTATACTTTAGTTTAAAGCCTCATCATCCCGCGCCTAAAGCATAGCATTTGCTTGTTGCTAACCCTTGAGCTAACCCTTGAGCTAACCCTTCAAAGCTTTTAATATTGGTCTTACCAATTAGAGGTCCAGTCAATATGAGCTATCCACCGCTCCGCCAACAACGCTTAGCTGACGTTATCACCGAACGTCTAGAAGCAATGATGCTGGAAGGCAGTTTAAAGCCAGGACAACGCCTTCCCCCTGAGCGTGAATTAGCCCAACGCTTTGGCGTATCTCGCCCTTCATTACGCGAAGCGATTCAAAAATTAGCGGCCCGAGGGCTGCTAACCAGCCGACAAGGGGGCGGCACCTTTGTCAATAATGACCTCAGTAACGGCTACACTGATCCGCTGCTGGAAATGCTCTCACGCCATGACGAGTTCAATTTAGATTTGCTCGAATTTCGCGATGCGATGGAAGGAATATCTGCTTATTACGCTGCGCTCCGCTCGACTCCTGCTGATAAAGCCCTACTGATTCAGCGCTTTGAAGAGCTCGACGGCGGTTTTGCAGGCGCCGACCCTATTCAGGAAGCAAAATTAGACGCCGCATTCCACCTTGCCATTGCCGAAGCCGCGCACAACGTTCTATTACTGCATACGATTCGTGGCATTTTTCACCTGCTTGAAAAAAGCATTGTGAATAATTTGGCACACTTATTTGCCAAGCCGGGTTCACGTAGTCAGCTCATGCAGCAGCACCGCAGGCTATTAGACGCCATTTTAGACGGCCGCGCAGAGGATGCCCGCGCTCGCGCCCACGAGCACCTTGTGTTCGTTGAAGAAGGTTTATTAGAAATGGCACGTGCTGAAACGCGGGCGCAGCGTGCCCTTCGCCGTGCTCAGGGCACAAGCAGTGCATCGGCATGATCAGCCAATCGTTCCGCTGGCGCCTGCTGTGGATAATGGTAATAACCTTAGGCCTTGTTTTTTGCATGTGGCAAGCGGCTCTGCTTGCCCGTGAGCAGGCGCTATCAAACTTGCAGGATGACGCAGAGAACGAGTTACGCTTATCTGCGGCCAACCTGAATGGTTACTTACTGCGCTACGACTACTTGCCACAAATGTTAGCAACTCGGGAGGGGATTCAACGCTTTCTTGCGTCTCCCGATGGCCAAGACCCTATGTCGCTTAACTTGCTTCTTGATCGCTTCCGCTTTACGGCAGGCGTCTCCGACGTTTATCTGCTTGATCGTGATGCCTATACGATTGCCGCCAGCAACTGGCACCGTCCCAATACCTTTATCGGTCATAACTACGCTTTTCGAAGCTATTACTCAGAAGCTATCGAGGGCAGACAAGGTCGCTTTTATGGGCTGGGCACCCAATCGCTGGAACGAGGCTACTTCTTTTCAGCGCCGGTTTGGCTCGACGACACCTCGCCAGATGCAAAACCTGATGGGGTATTGGTTATTAAAGTACTCCTGGACGACGTAGAAGAGAGCTGGGCGGAGCAAGACGCGGAGCTGTTTGTGACTGACAGCGACAATATTATCTTTATGGCCAGCCACCCTGAGCTACGTATGAACGCGCTGTACCCACTCAACGAAGAAGAGCGCGAAGCATTAAGAGCCACGCGGCGCTATGCCATGGAGCCACTGTCACCTTCAGGGCTCGAGCTTGAAACGCCCTACGGCCTTGGCAGTTATTTAGTCAGTTTTGCCCATGGACCACTGAGCGGAGGAAGTTACTTAAGCATTACCCGGCCTATTCCCGAGTTTGGCTGGAAAATGCATATTTTAAAGCCGCTAACCCCCGTGATTAGCGCTCAGTGGATTGCAGCTCTCATGGCAGGCGGCCTTTACGGCGTGGTCACTCTTGGCGCTGGCATTGGCTGGCAGCGCCTACGATTGCGCCGCGAGCGAGAAGCATTTGCTGAACGCGAGCGTCACACCTTGGCTCGTGTGCGTGATGAATTAGAGGTCAGCGTTGAACGACGTACCCGCGACCTGGTCGCCAGTAACCAACGCCTTTCAGGTGAAATTGAAGAGCGCCGTCGCGCAGAGGCCAATCTGCGACAAACCCAGGATGAGCTTATTCAAGCAGCCAAGCTCGCCGTATTGGGCCAACTCGCAGCAGGCATCAACCACGAACTCAATCAGCCACTGGCGGCCATTCGCGCTTACGGTGAAAACGCCCGTCGCTTTATGGCGTTAGCACGCTACGAAAAAGCAGACGCGAATCTTGAGCAAATTGTTGAGCTCACTGAACGTATGGCGGATATCAGCGCGCAGCTACGCCAGTTCTCACGTAAAAGTAGCGAGCGCCAAGAGACTATTTCCATTCAAGCATGTATCGACTATGCCCTACGTCTGTTTCAGAGCCGCCTGCGCGAAAGCAATATCACCATTGTCCAGGACTGGCCCGATGAAACGCTCTGGGTAAAAGGTGACTTAGTACGCCTAGAGCAGGTATTGGTTAATTTGATCAGCAATGCGCTGCAGGCAATGAAAGCATCACCTGCTGCACAACTCACCCTAGGGGCGCATATTTATCAACATCACGTCATTATCAGTGTCGCTGATAACGGCCCCGGTATTCCTCAAGAGCATATTGGGCATATTTTTGAACCCTTCTTTACCACCAAGGCCCCGGGGAGCGGTCTAGGGCTAGGGCTGTCTATTTCCTCGCGCATCATGGACGATTTGGGCGGTAAACTGCAGGTAGTCAATCAACCCGAAGGGGGCGCATGCTTTACCATTACCCTGCCCCACTCACCGTTAACCCAACCCCAGGAGAGTTCTTCTTATGCATGAGCCGTCGACGCTGCCGGTCATGGTGATCGACGACGAACCGCACCTGCGTATCACCGCCAGCCAAACCTTAGAGCTCGCAGGCTACACGCCTTTCTGTTTTGAATCGGCGGAACAAGCGCTAGCAGCGCTGCCCCCAGACTTCCCCGGGGTCATTGTGAGTGATATTCGCATGCCGGGCATGGATGGCATGGCACTGCTGCACGAGCTGCACAGCCGCGATGCCACCCTGCCGATTATTTTAATTACCGGCCATGGCGATATTTCCACTGCGGTAGAGGCCATGCGGGCCGGCGCTTGGGATTTCCTTGAGAAGCCCTTCGCTGGCGACCAACTGCTGGACGTGGTGCGCCGGGGCATTGAAAAGCGCCAGCTCAGCTTAGAAAATCACCGGCTTAAAGCCGAGCTGGAAGTGCAACAGGCCGCCTTAGGTCCACGGCTGGTTGGCCGCACAGCGGTCATTTCGCGACTGGCGGCCATGATCCAGCGTATCAGCCAAGTAGAAGCCGATGTGCTGCTGTTTGGCGAAACAGGCACTGGCAAAGACCTAGTGGCCCGTGCGATTCACGAGCGTAGCGTGCGACGTAACAGCCCATTCATGGCGATTAACTGCGGCGCAGTGCCCGAAAACACCATTGAGTTAGAGCTGTTCGGCCATGAGAAAGGCGCCTTCACCGGTGCCGTAGAGCGGCGCATCGGTAAGTTTGAGCACGCTAACGGCGGCACGGTGTTTCTAGATGAAATCGAATCGATGCCTATGGCGCTGCAAGTAAAGCTACTACGCGTTCTGCAGGAGCGCAGCGTTGAACGCCTTGGCGCTAACGAAACCGTTCCACTGGATATCCGTGTGATTGCAGCCACTAAGGTGGATCTCAAAACCGCTGCTGAAGAGGGCTATTTCCGTGAGGATCTGTATTACCGACTGAACGTGGTCACCCTGCCACTGCCCGCTTTGCGCGAGCGGCGTGAGGATATCCCGTTACTGTTCCAGCATTTTGCCGTCGTTGCCGCCAACCGTAGCGGGCTTGAAGCACCTACTCTAGACAGCCCAGACATTGCCGCCTTGCTTGCCCATGACTGGCCCGGCAACGTGCGCGAACTACGCAACCTCGCCGAGCGGTACGTATTATTAGGTGCGGCCTTTGATTATCGCCTGGATGCACTGCTGGAAGGTGTCAATGCCGATACCAAGGAGCCTACCCTGCCACGCCAGGTAGAGTTGTTTGAAAAGAGCCTGATCAGTCAATCACTAGCACGTTACCACGGCCGGGTAACCGATGTTTGCCGCCACTTGGGCATTCCGCGTAAGACCTTTTATGACAAGCTGAAAAGGCACGGCCTTAATGCTGATGACTACCGCCATAACAGCGAGCCTTGATGGAGTAATTCACCCAGTACCGCCCAAGGCGGTGCCCAAGGCACCAGCGTTAATGTTGCAATTAGCATCAGTAGGTTGGACATCGGGCGACGACTATCACCGAGCTTAAGCGCCGTCCCAAACGAGCGCTTAAACCGCGCGCCTTCAAGATCAACGCTGTATATTTCATCTAGCCCCAGGTGGATGATAAATCCCAACAGCACGGCTCCCCCATGAGACCACGCCAGCCACGCGGGCTGGTCAAGCAAGTTAAAGCTTAACGCCGCGGTTGCCAGGCCACATAAGCTACCTGCCAACAGCGAGTGCCAAATACCGCGGTGAACGGTAAAGCGGGAAAACAGCACCCCGGCCAAATAACGAACGCTGAAGTAAATACCCCCACAGGCAATTAGCAGCGCACCAGGGGTCAGCCACGGCTGCAACAGCAGCGCTCCCAACACCAGCGCTGGCACTGACAGTAGGTTAAAAATCAATCGAATAGAGTGAGAGCGATCGGCATCAATGTCGGGCAAAATGCCCCCAAACGACACCAAGGCGATCACTAATACCGCCTGTGAAGGAAGCCACCATTCGACTTGCCAGCCCCCATAAGCCACCAACATGCCGCCCGCCGCTGCCACTGTAATATGCGTGCGAAAATTAGCCATGATACGGCACCCTGGAAAACTGTATAAATTAACAGATTTCCAACTACCGCGACATGACTATTTTATAAAAAAGATTGGCTAGGCAACCGCTTAGCGGAAAATTTAAAGTGAGGCGTCCGCCAGAAAGCGGTCTTTCAATTTAACGTAGTTGCCTGCGGTATAGGGGAAGAAAGTACGCTCTTTTTCTTTCAACGGACGCAGTGCTTTGGCTGGATTGCCAGCATAAACATAACCGCTTTCCAAATGCTTACCGGGTGTTACCACGGCACCTGCAGCAATAATGACTTCGTCATCCACCACCGCACCGTCCATCACTATCGCGCCCATACCTACCAATATTCGATTGCCCAGCGTGCAACCGTGAAGAATCGCTTTATGCCCGATGGTCACATCGTCACCGATAGTGAGCGGAAATCCCCCAGGGCTGAAGTCACTTGCGTGGGTAATATGTAGCACACTGCCATCTTGAACGCTGGTGCGCGCGCCGATACGAATACGATGCATATCACCGCGAATAACGGTCATCGGCCAAACTGAGCAGTCATCGCCCATTTCAACGTCACCAATCACCACACTGGCTGGATCAACATACACCCGCTCTCCCAAACGGGGAGAAACACCTTGATAGTTTCTTAGTGCACTGCTGCTCATAACTCACTCCTAAGAGATTGACTGGGTCATTCAATAGCGCGGCGACCTATCTGAGCCTTTAACTCACGGCGCCTTGAAATCACTATAGCAACCCAGCCAATAGGACAATAAAGGTCAATGGGATCGACACCCAACGGATGATATTACGCCACACTAGGTAGCCACTCTCCCCAACACCCAATGCACGTACCACACGTTCTTGAGGCATTACCCATGCCGCAAAAATGGCAATCATCAAACCACCCAAAGGCAGAAAAATATCCGGCGGAATACTGCTGACCAGCTCAAATACGTTACGACCTAACAGCGGCCGGAACTCGGCAAGCGTAGAGAAAGAGAAAGCCGATAAAAGCCCAATCAGCCACACGCTTAACGCCACAATGGCGGTCGAAATACTGCGCCGCAACCCCAGTCCCTGCAAGGTAGCTACCATTGGCTCGGCTAAATTAATCGCGGAAGTCCAAGTAGCCAGCAGCAGTAATAAAAAGAACACGCTTAGCCACACAGAACCCCACGGCAGCTCAGAAAATGCGATAGGTAAGGTCACAAACATTAGGCCTGGCCCGTCGGCAGGGTCCATGCCTTGCGCAAATACTACTGAAAATATAGCAATGCCGGCTAACAGTGCCACGCTGATATCGAGCACTGCTACCGCCACCGCAGCCCTGGGCAAGCTCTGCTCTTCAGGCATATAAGCCCCATAGGCCATCAAGGCACAGGCGCCAACCGCTAAGGTAAAGAATGCGTGCCCCATCGCATGCACCACCACTGAAGGTGTCACCGCTTCAAAAGAGGGTAAAAACAACCACGCCAATGCAGTGCTAAAGCCATCCGTGGTGGCGGCATAGCCTGCCAATAACAGCAGTAGCAGATAAAGCAGCGGCATCAACAGGTTATTCAGCCGTTCCAACCCCTTAGCAACGCCTGCCGCTACCACTGTCATGGTCATAAATAGAAACAGCGAATGATTAAAAATCAGCAATCCCGGATTAGCTAAAAAGGCGTCAAATCCCGCGCCAATCTCAGCGGCACTTGCCCCATTAAAGTTGCCGTTAATAGAGGCAACCAAGAACTCAATCGACCACCCAGACACCACCGAGTAAAACGACAAAATGCAAAACACGGTGAATGCCCCAAACACCCCCAGCCAGCGCCAGTGAGGAGATGCGCCAGCCTCTGCAGCCAACGCGCCCAAGGCTTGCATTGGCCCCCGCCGCCCCGCTCGGCCAATCAATATCTCGGCCATCATGACGGGAATGCCTAGCAGCACTACAAACGCTACGTAAATCAGCAAAAACGCCGCACCGCCATTTTCCCCGGCCACATAGGGAAAGCGCCAGATGTTGCCCAACCCTACCGCAGCACCCGTTACCGCCAAGATAAAGGCCCGCTTCGACCCCCAGCGCTCAAGCGTCTCGCTCATTACATGCTCCTGCCGTTGATGGCATTAAAAGGCGGCAAGACTAGCAGGCGCATGCGTGCAGGCCAAACCCTGGTGTTGAAACAAGCATTGAGCCTGGCATTGAGGTTGGTCTTGAAACAAGGCCCCACCGCCCGCACTGTGTCATCATAGTCGCGCGTTTTGCGCCCCCCTAACGTTTTTATAAACGCTTCCACTTGAGGTGCCTATGTCCACCAATCCGCTGCTTGAGACGCACGAGCTACCCCCTTTCACTGAGATTCGCGCCGAGCACGTGGAGCCCGCCGTGGAAACGCTTTTGAGTGAAAGTCGCGAAGCCATTGATCGTCTTGCCAAACAGGCGGCCGCCACCCCGCCAACGTGGGAAAATTTTGCGGCGCCGCTTGAAGCGGTCAATGATCGGCTTACCCAAGCATGGTCACCGGTTTCTCATCTGAACGGCACCATGAATACGCCAGAGCTGCGTGAAGCCTATCAAGCCTGCCTTGAGCAACTCTCAGCGTTTGGCACCTGGGTAGGCCAGCACGAAGGGCTTTTTAAAGGCTGGCAAGCGTTGCAAGAAGGGCCTGCCTGGAAAGACCTGGATGCCGCCCAGCGGCGCACCGTTGAGAACGCCCTGCGTGATTTCCGCTTGGCGGGCGTCGACCTGCCCGCTGATAAGAAAGCACGCTACGGTGACATTCAGTCTCGACTTTCAATGCTGTCAAACCAGTTCTCAAATAACGTTCTGGACGCCACCCAGGCGTGGCATAAAGATATTGATAGCCAGGAAGCCCTAGCAGGTGTGCCGGAAAGCGCACTTGAGACGTTAAAAGCGACCGCCGAAGCTAAGGGCGTGGCGGGTTACCGTATTACCTTGGATTTCCCCAGTTTTTTCCCCGTGGTTAGCTACGCAGACAACCGCGAGCTACGCCGCGAGGTATATACCGCCTTTGTCACCCGTTCCTCAGATCAAGGACCAGATGCGGGTAAATTTGATAACGCCGCCATTATGGAAGAGATTCTGGCGCTGCGTAATGAAATCGCTCAGTTGCTGGGCTTTGCCACCTACGCCGATTTCTCACTGACCACCAAGATGGCTGACTCCCCTGAGCAGGTCCTCGACTTTCTTAATGACTTGGCCCAACGCGCGCTGCCACAAGCCAAGGAAGAGCTTGCAGAATTAACTGCCTATGCACGTGACGAGCTAGGCCTAGCGTCATTAGCGCCGTGGGATGTTGCCTATGCCAGTGAAAAACTCCGCGAAGCGCGTCATGCTATTTCCCAAGAGCAACTGCGCCCCTACTTCCCTGCACCACGGGTGGTCGTCGATGGGTTATTTCAGGTCGTTGAACGCCTTTACGGCGTAAGCGTTGAAGAAGATACCGAGGCACCCCGCTACCACTCTGACGTGCGCTACTTTCGAATTACCGAACACGGTCAGCCGATTGCAGGCTTTTATCTCGATCTTTACGCTCGTGAAGGTAAGCGTGGTGGCGCCTGGATGGCGGATTGCCGGGTACGTCGCCAAACGGATCAAGGTATTCAACTGCCGGTTGCCTTTTTAACCTGCAACTTCACCGCCCCCGTAGGTGGCCGTCCTGCCCTACTCACCCACGACGAAGTGACCACGCTGTTCCACGAGTTTGGTCACGGCCTACACCATATGCTGACCAAACAGCATATTGCTGATATCTCCGGTATTAATGGCGTTGCTTGGGATGCGGTCGAGCTGCCCAGCCAGTTTATGGAAAACTACTGCTGGGAGCGTGAAGGGTTAGATCTGCTCGCTAAACATGTAGATAGCGGCGAATCGCTACCCGCAGAGCTACTGGAGCGCCTCCAGGCGGCGAAGAATTTCCAATCCGCCATGGGCATGATGCGCCAAATTGAGTTTTCGCTGTTTGATTTGCGTTTGCATCATGAGCTAAGTGCCCCTAGCGCCAGCGACGTACAGGCACTATTAGATGAGGTGCGCGACGCAGTGTCAGTGCTGCCCAAGGTAGCGTTCAACCGCTTCCAAAATAGCTTTGGTCACGTATTTGCTGGCGGCTACGCTGCCGGATACTACAGCTACAAGTGGGCGGAAGTGCTTTCCGCAGATGCCTGGAGTGCCTTTGAAGAAGCAGGCATCTTTGACCCCGAAACGGGCCAGCGCTTTCGCAATGAAATTTTAGAGCAGGGTGGCGCGCGTGATGCGGCGGAACTGTTTGTCGCCTTCCGGGGCCGCGAGCCCAGCGTAGAGCCGCTGCTACGCCATAGCGGCATTCGCGCCGCTTAATGCTCTTTCTATAACATTAACCACTTTCTGCATTCGCGGCGTTTAAGGCACCGCGAATGCAGCGTCTAGGAGCCTTGCATGACGACTATTAAGCGCTTTATTGCGGGCGTTACATGCCCGCGCTGCGCGGCGATGGATCGTATCCGCGCCTGGGAACAGAACGGTATTCGCTATCGCGAGTGCGTCAGCTGTGACTTCTTTGAACAATTGCCAATTGAAGATGATGCGCTGACCGAAATGACTACCCGCGTTAATCAGGTGCGTGACGATCAGAAGCAGCAGGATATTCAGCCCGTGCGCATTCTTGATCCAGGTAAAAAAACCCGTTAGTACATCAACTCTGGCTGTTTGATACACCACTCCCCCCCTAATATATCCGCCCTCTGCTGATACTCACCCTCAAAAGTGTGCGGAAATTCGCACACTAAAAACCCCTCAACGTGCGAACTATCGGACACTTCAGACCTCATGGCTTTCCACCAAAGTTTAATAAAAAAATTATAGGTTATTGTTTTTTATTAAAATTATATTAACTGGCACAACTATTGCTCTTATATAAAGGCATAACTGCTTAATGCATGATTAGCTGACCGTATCCACAGCTACCATCAGTATATAACCCTAATAACAGCTAGGAATTCTCGCCATGCGTAATATGATGCCTAAATCCTTCGCCTTACTTGCTGGTGGCGCGCTAATCGCCGCCGCCGCTCATGCTGAAGTGGACCGTGAGGGCTGGCCATCCAGCTTTACTATTGGTACTGCTAGCCAAGGCGGCACCTTCTACATCTATGGCTCTGGTTGGGCAAACCTGATTGCTGATCAGCTCGGTGATATTACTGGCGGCGGCGAAGTCACCGGCGGCCCCACTCAGAACTTAGCACTTGTACACAATGGCGATCTGGCATTTGGTATGACCACCATGGGTCCTGCTGCAGACGCAATGAATGGCGAAAGTCCGTTGGCACCGGGTGTTGTAATGGATAACGCCTGCGCAATGTTCCCAATGTACGAAACACCATTCTCAGTGACCGCGCTGTCTAGCTCTGGTATTACCTCAATTTCTGACATTCCTGATGGCTCGCGCATTGGTTTCGGCCCTTCAGGCTCAACTTCTGATGTTTACTTCCCTGCTATCTTGGAAGAGTTAGGCGTTAACTTTGAGCGCCGCAATGGCGGTTGGTCTGACCTCGGTGGCCAGTTGCAGGACGGCCTGTTAGACGTTGTTGCCTTCGCTGCTGGCGTCCCGATCCCCGCCGTTAGCCAGTTGGAAGTACAGACTGACGTCAACATCATTGAATTCAGCGAAGAAGAGCAGGCGCAAATCATTGATGCCTTCCCGGTTTCTGAATTTATGATTCCCGCCAATACTTACGAAACGCTGGAAGAAGATGCCCGCGCTGTATCCATGTGGAACTTCGCCATTGCTGCCTGTGACCTGCCTGAAAGCTTCGTTTACGAAGCAACTCGCATCACTATGGAAAACAATGACCGCATGATGTCAGTTCACCGTAGTGCTGAAACATCAATTCCTGAAAACATCGTTTACAACACCGTTATGCCGTTCCACCCAGGTGCTGCTCGCTGGTTCAACGAAAACGGCTATGAAATTGCCGACGATATGATTAGCCAGTAATAACTAAGTTAGCTGCATGAAAGGGCCGGCTCCTGAATTTACAGGGCCGGCCCTTCCTACACTCTCCGTACTTCATAAATTGCTGATCTAGCAACGCTAGTCACGCTGATGTTCCACACCCAAGGGTGACGTATCATGAGCAATAACCCTGACAGCCCTAACCCGGCTGTAACTTCCAGTGATCCTGTGGAAGAGAAAAACGCTGCAGCGATTTTGGCTGAAGGTGTTGATGAAGAAATTGTCGAACCCAACCGCCGCATTTTTACCGGCTGGCAATGGGCACTTTTTGCTAGTCTAGCCATTATCTATGCCGTGTTCCATTTGGTGACGTTAAACGTCCTGCCAATGGAAACCTGGTCATACCGTATTATTCACGTTGCAGGCGCTCTTATTCTGGGTTTCGGTTTATTTACCGGCGCCCGCTTTGCTAGTGATGACGCAGCTACCGCACCTATGTGGCAACGGTGCTGAGCTCCCTGTTTTTGCTGCTTGCTGGCTATGCATTACTGCAAACGGTCTTGATGTGGCAAACCATCGCCGGTGGAGCGATGCGTATTGAGCCGCATATCGAAGCATGGCACTTTGGTTACCCGCTGATTGCAGCTACTGTGGCCGCCATTGGCCTATCTTGGGTTTATCGTCAGGTACGTACTAAGTTTGCCTTACCGGATTTGGTGCTAATGGTCTGTGCGTTAGCAAGCGCGGGCTACTTCTTGGTGATTTATAACACGCCACTGCGGATGTCGACCGGCACCTCCTTTGCGCCGATGGGTATCTCCTACGCCGCTATCGCAGGTTCGCTGCTCATCCTTGAGCTTACCCGCCGTGTGGCTGGCAATGCATTGGTGATCATCTCGGCAATTTTCCTTGCCTATGTATTTGGTGGACCTTACCTGCCAGGTTTCTTAAGCTACCCCGGCCTCTCTGTAGGGCGCTTTTTCAGTCAGGTTTACACCGATACAGGCGTACTTGGACAGACCACCGCCGTATCATCAACGTATATTATTTTGTTCATTATTTTTGCCGCCTTCCTACAGGCATCTAAGGTCGGCGATTACTTTGTTAACTTCGCCTTTGCCGCCGCTGGCCGTGCACGCGGTGGCCCGGCTAAGGTATCGATTTTTGCCTCTGGCCTGATGGGCATGATCAACGGCACATCGGCCGGCAACGTAGTTTCTACCGGCTCGTTAACGATTCCGTTGATGAAAAAAGTGGGTTATTCCGGCCGTAGTGCGGGTGCCATTGAAGCTGCAGCTTCCACCGGTGGCCAGATCATGCCACCGATCATGGGAGCAGGTGCTTTCATTATGGCGGAAGTCACCGGTATCCCTTACCGTGAAATTGCGGTTGCCGCCCTTATCCCTGCCGCGCTTTACTTCCTTTCTGTCTATTGCATGGTCGACTTTGAAGCGGCCAAGAAAGGCATGCGTGGAATGCGTAAGGATGAAATCCCACAATTCCGACGTCTTGCTAAGCACGCCTACCTATTCGCCCCGATTATCATTTTGATTGCGGCACTATTCATGGGCTACTCGGTGATTCGTGCGGGTACCTTAGCAACCGCCTCAGCCGCCGTTGTCAGTTGGATTTCGCCTAATAAAATGGGCATTCGCTCTATTTTGAGGGCATTACAGCTAGCGGGTACCATGTCGATTCAGATTATCGCGGTGTGTGCCTGTGCGGGCTTGATTGTCGGGGTTATCTCGCTGACAGGCGTGGGCGCGCGCTTCTCCTCGCTCCTGCTGGGTTTGGCGGGTTTCAGCCAACTGCTGGCGCTGTTCTTCGCCATGTGCATCTCGATTATGCTGGGTATGGGCATGCCCACTACCGCCGCTTATGCGGTCGCGGCTTCCGTCGTCGCGCCAGGGTTAATCAATATTGGCATTGAACCGCTTGTTGCCCACTTCTTCGTGTTCTACTTCGCGGTAATGTCGGCCATCACGCCGCCAGTGGCGCTGGCCTCTTATGCAGCGGCAGGCATTTCTGGGGACAACGCGATGGGCACCTCGGTTGCCTCGTTCAAGATCGGCTTGGCCGCCTTTATCGTGCCATTTATGTTCTTCTACAGCCCCGCCATGCTGATGGAAGGCAGCGCAATGCAAATCGCCCGCGTCGCAATAACGGCTTCTCTGGGGATCATTCTGCTGGCTGGCGTCGTCCAGGCATGGTTCTTTGGGCCAGTGAAAGCATGGCAACGCGTTATTATGCTGGTGGGCGCCATGTTTATGATTTATGGCGGTATCTATACCGATATTGCGGGTCTTGCGATCGGTGTCGCGATATTTCTTATGCAGCGTAAGCAGCACGGCAGCGGCACTAAGCTGCCCAGCACGGCTTAAGCGTACAGTTTAAGGCGATTACACTGATGCTGTTTGCAGAATGATTGGTTAATCCAATCAAACAAAAAGGCCGGAACGCTAGCGTTCCGGCCTTTTTAGTTAAGACGACTAGCAAAGCCTAAACACGCCTATTTTCGGATACACCCTCTCACCGTTAATAGAGCCAAGCGAGCCAGAGGCCAGCCACCACGACAGACAGCACCGTTACCGGTATGCCAACGCGGGCAAACTCAAAAAAGCCAAGATGCACTCCCTGACGCTTGGCACCTTCCGCCACAATTAAATTCACTACGCTGCCAATCAGTAGCAGATTACCGGCCAGGGTCGACATCACTGCCAGTATTACCAGCGTGGACTCAGGCAGTGCGGGGAACAGCCCTAACAGCAGCACCACAAAGGGCACGTTACCGATCACATTGCTCGCCAGCAGCGATAAACCCGCGATGCTCCACACACTGGTGGGCAATCCACCCTCGCCCAGTAGGCGGTTTACCAGAGCGCCCGCCTCGGGCAAGGAAGCGACACTGCCGGTGACAATAAATAAACCGATAAACAGCAGGAGGAGATTCCAGTCTACGGTTTCAACATAGCGGCGGCTGGCTACCTGTCGGGACATCATCAATACAAGGGCAACTGCCAGGGCGGACCACTCCCTTGGAATACCCGTTGAAAAAAGCACCAGCAAGGCAATGGCCGCTAATAAGGGTTTATAGCGCATGCTTTCTGCCATTGCTGACGTCGCTAACTTCGCTGACATTGGTGGCATAGCACTGATCACCCAGCGTTGTCGCCATGAAAACCAGATCACCAAGTAGGTGATGGTTAAGGCCGCTAATGCGGGTACTAGCGCTTGTAGACTGTAACCCCAAAAGTCCAAGCCGCCGGCTTGCCCAATCAAAATATTCTGTGGATTGCCAATTAGGCTGGCGGCGGAGCCTGCGTTACAGGACATCGCCAGCGCCAGCAGGAAGGGACGCGGATCCAAACCATGCGCTAGCAGGGTCTGGCACAGCAGTGGCGTCAGTGCAAAGGCGACGATATCATTGACCAACAGCGCAGATAACACGCCGCCCAGCAGTACCACCCCCAACAACAGCACGCCAGGGCGCTCTGCCTGCCCGGTAATAAACCCAGAAAGCCGGTCATAAACGCCAGAGAAGCCAAACTGAGCAGACACCAGCATTAGGGCGAAAAGTAGGGTCAGCGCGCCCACATCAATGTGGCTAGAGATGTCATCCAGTTGCACCACGCCAAATACCAACAGCACACAGGCGGCAGCCAATGCGATCCAAGCTCGATCAACCTGAAGACCGGGTAACCTACCGGCAGCCATGCCCAAATACGTCATAGCGAACATGGTGGTAATCAGCCACATGGTGTAAAACTCCTTTCCGCCTTCATCTACGTGCGCTCCTGGCCTGCGCTACAACATTAATGACGATTAAAATGATACGGGGCAAACTTGAACCCAAGGTGAATTAACCAATGGCCCTTCTCTTCATTCATAAAAAACCGGCCTGGCGGGTAGACCGCAGGCCGGTTTTTTCATCTCGAATATAAGGGGATGCTCAAATATGGCGTTATATCACCTCATAAGGCGGTATTTACAACACACTAACTATCTATTTTAGCTACTTAAATTATCAACAATCTTCAGTACCGGTGCGGCTTGGTTAAGCGTGTAGAAATGCAGGCCTGGCGCACCGCCATCCAACAACCGCTGACAAAGACGGCTTACCACCTCTGTACCAAAGGCAGTAATCGCTTCGCTGTCGTCGCCATAGGACTCTAACTGCTTACGAATCCAGCGCGGAATCTCAGCGCCGCAGGCGTCAGAGAATCGCGCGAGCTTGGTGTAGTTGGTTATCGGCATGATGCCGGGAATAATCGGCTGCTCAACGCCAAGCGCGCGGGCTTTATCGACGAAGTTGAAATAAGCATCGGCGGTGAAGAAGTACTGGGTAATCGCCATATTGGCCCCCGCCTGCATTTTGCGCGCGAAGTTTTCCACATCCTTATCAAGGTTGGCTGCCTGTGGATGAGATTCTGGATACGCAGCGACGGCTATGTCGAAATGGTCGCCGGTTTCAGCGCGGATAAACTCGACCAGCTCGTTGGCATAACGTAGCTCACCAATACTTCCCATCCCTGACGGCATATCACCACGCAGCGCCACTAGGCTGTCTACACCCTCCTCACGATACTGCGCCAGCAGGTCACGTAGCTGCGCTTTCTCACTGCCAATGCAGGAGAGGTGAGGCGCGGTCGTGATACCGCTTTCGCTGACCGCACGCACCACTTCACGGGTACGCGCTTGAGTAGAACCGCCAGCCCCATAAGTCACCGAGAAAAAGCGTGGGTTGCGAGCAGCCAGCTCATCGCGAACGTGGATCAGCTTGTCACGCCCAGCATCGGTATTGGGCGGGAAAAATTCAAAGCTGATACCTAACGGATGCTCGTGGCTGCTCATGGGGTTTCCTTAAAGTGATCAATAGTGATGATATTTTGAGGTATTCTCGCTGTTCCACGGCGCGGGGGCTAATGAAAGTTTCCACGCTAGGCCTTTAATTCGGCTCATGTTAGCGAATCATCAAACATATGACGGGAGGGTAAATGGATCTTGCACCTGGAGCGCTGGTTGGGCCATTACTGATGTTATTGAGCTACGTAGGGCTAGGCTGGCTGGCTGCGCAGCGGCTTAAATTAGATCCTCGACCCATCGCTACGTTACTGGTTTACCTGATTGCCCCCTTTACCATTTTTCGCGCGCTGATGAACGGCGGCCCCACTCCTGACTATCTGTTGTTAACATTAGCGCTATTCATTCTGGCAAGCCTGATGGCCCTGGCCGTACAACGCCTTGCTCGCCACCGTTTTGGCGAACAGGAGGCGGCCTTGCTGGCGTTCTCTTCAGGGACGGGCAATACCGGCTATTTTGGCTTACCGATTGCGTTGATTCTGCTACCTGCTGAGGGCGTTACCCTTTACCTGTTCTGTATGCTGGGGATTAATATTTACGAATTCACCGTTGGGTTTTATCTCAGCGCTCGCGGGCGTTTTTCGGTGCGCGAGAGCCTGATCAAAATTTCTCGCTTACCGCTTATCTATGCATTCTTGCTAGCACTGCTGCTTAGCGCCCTTGAGGTAACCGTACCTGCTTCAATGATGAATTCCTTGGCAGTGTTCCCCGCCACCTACACACTATTGGGCATGATGATTATTGGCATGACGCTTAGCCAAGTAACGCTATCCGCCTGGGATACCCGTTTTGTTGCCGCCTGCTTAGGGCTACGCTATCTACTATGGCCGTTAGCCATGTTATTTGCCGTATTGGCACTTCAGTGGCTGGCGCCTCTTTCTACGGAGCTTGCCATGGCACTTTTACTGCTGGGCGTTGTTCCTATGGCTGCGAATGTGGTCGTGGTTGCTATGGAGTTGGGTATTCAGCCGCAAAAAGGCGCCCTGGCCGTGTTGGTCAGCACCTTGCTAGCGCCACTGCTGATTCCGCTATACCTCGGTTTAATGCTGCGCCTCACCGGGCTTGGCTAGTTATTGAGTTAGCGACTCTGAGCTGAGCTGCGGCTAGCATCGCTAAAAGCCTTCAACACCCGCCTGGTTAAGCTGAGCAGCCATATCTTGTACCTCAGGGTGGCTAAAAAATGCCACCAGTGCTTCTGCGCGAACGGGGCCAACACCCGGCATGGCTTGCCACTCTTCGCGCTGGTAGCCCGCCAGGGTATACCAGTCGCCTAAACGGGCATTGCCACCGGGAGGCATGCCAAGGGCACTCAACCACGCCTCAAACGGTCTGCCTTGGGCCGCCTGGAACTGGCGAATGAGCGCAGCGGCTCTAATATTGCCGATGCCATACGCTTGCTGCAGTTGGCGTGGTTCAATATCCAGCCAGCCCAATAACTGAGTCACCGCGCCGGCCTCTATCAGCGCCCGCCAGGTACCCTCACCCACGCCTTGCATACCCAGCTGTTGACCGAGAAAGGTAAGCCGCGCTAGCAGTTGCTCATCGCAACCGGGGGTTAATTCAAAACAGCTCAGCAGGTGATACCTTTGCGGTGACGGTGCGCTCAGTGGCGAACGCTCCTGGGTATGCCATACGACTTCGGTTAACTGGGGAATCGTCAGCCCGGCGAGTGTGATGGCTACTTGGTCACCGGGGCGTACATCCAACGCTTCCCAGCGCTCCAGGGAACCAAGCGAAACGCGGCTGATACGCCGCCCTTCTAGCTTTACCGGATTGAGCCACACCAGTGGCGTGACACGCCCGGTGCGCCCAACGCGAAACTCCACGCCGCGCACTTCCGCCAGCGCCTGCTGCGAAGGGTATTTCCAGGCGATGGCCCACTCTGGTGGAGATGTTGACCAGCGACGTACGCCTGGGCGCTCAGCTTGCTTGATCACCACACCATCGGTGGCAAATGGTAGCGGGCCGTTAAACCAGCTATCGCGCCAGTAGGCGGCATCGCGACGCTCATCCAGCGGGTAGGTGTAGTCAGCGGTATCAAAGCCCAGAACACTTAACCGTGCGATACGCTCTTCCATTTCGGTGGGGCCATCGGGCCAATCCCAAATAAACAGCCCAATACGCTCAAGAGTCGCTGCTTCAGGAGAGGATTGGGCCATGGCGCCTGCTACCGCACCACGCGCGCCGGATGAGGGTAAGCGAGACTGAATGTGATCTGTTAGACGCCAATAAAGCTCGCCTTGAAATATGGCAGAAAGAGGCTCGGGCAGCGTATTTGGCACGGCAGGTAACTGAAGTGCTCGCGCCGTCCAATCCTGGCCACGCTCACCGTCGCCACGGCTAACAGCCTCGACCAGTTCGCCCTCTTCATAGCGCAGGGTAATAGCGACGCCGTCTACTTTGGGTTGAATCCATAGGTCGTTTCGGCGACTGGTAAAGCGCCTCACGCCATCGTCATCGGCTTTATTCAGCCCGCGCTGCGCGGCCGGATGGTCACGGGTCCCGCTACTGCTCGTCACCCTTGTGAGAGGGCGATGGTTCGGCTGGGTACCTAAGCAGCGCTGCCAAGTAGCTAGGCGATCAACGGTCTGGTCATAAAGCGCATCATCAATCAGCGAGATGCCCTCCTCGTGGTACGCGATGTCCCAATATTCAACATGCTCAGCAAGCGCTTGGCTTTCGCGCAATAGGCGCTCCTCGGACCAATCAGGGCACTCGGAAGCGTGTGCGGAAAAAGTGACAAGCCCTATCAGGCTACCGAATAGCCACGCGAAAACATGTATCGCCATTTCGCCCCCACTTAAATTCAGCTTTATTAAACAGACTTAGCCTAGCGTATTGGACATGAAAATTGACCACAAAAAAGCCCCCGGCCGAAGCCAAAGGGGCAATTTCATCCATTGCTTACAAACGATATAGCGAATGTCTTACAAACCGGCAGCCTTACGCAGCGCATCGGCTTTATCAATCTTTTCCCATGGGAAGGCGGTAAAGGTTTCAGTATGCGTGTGGCCTTTATCGTCACTCCAGGTGTAGCTATGCTCGAACGGCGCCCGACCAAAGTGGCCATATGCGGCGGTCAGTTGGTACATCGGATGCAGCAGATCAAGCATTTTGGTGATCGCGTAAGGGCGCAGATCGAAATGCTGACGCACCAGCTCAACGATTTTAGCATCGTCAATTTTGCCCGTACCGAAGGTATCAATGGAGACCGAGGTCGGTTCGGCAACGCCAATGGCGTAGGAGACCTGAATCTCACACTTGTCTGCCAGACCCGATGCCACGACGTTTTTAGCCACATAGCGACCCGCATAGGCGGCGCTACGGTCAACTTTCGAAGGATCTTTGCCCGAGAACGCGCCACCACCGTGACGTGCCATACCGCCGTAGGTGTCGACGATAATTTTACGTCCGGTCAGTCCACAGTCACCTACCGGGCCGCCAATCACGAATTTGCCGGTGGGGTTGATGTGGTACTGGGTGTTCTCATCTAGCCATTGAGCAGGAATCACCTGCTCAATGATCTCGCGCTTGATCATTTTACGCAGTTCATCCTGATTGATGTCAGGGTCATGCTGAGTAGATAGCACGATGGCATCAACACCACAGGGCTGGCCTTCGGCGTTATAGCGGATAGTTACCTGACTCTTGGCATCCGGGCGCAGCCACGGCAGCAGGCCATTTTTGCGCAGCTCGGCTTGGCGCTCGACCAAACGGTGCGAATAATGGATTGGCGCAGGCATAAACGAATCGGTTTCGTTGGTTGCGTAGCCAAACATCAAGCCTTGGTCGCCAGCGCCCTGGTCTTCCGGTTTGCTCCGATCAACGCCCTGGGCAATGTCAACACTCTGCTTGCCAATTAGGTTGATCACACCGCAGGTCGCGCCATCAAAACCAACGTCAGACGAGGTGTAACCGATATCGGTAATCACATCGCGTACTAAGGTTTCTAAATCGACCCATGCCGAGGTGGTAATTTCACCGGCAATAATCGCCACGCCGGTTTTCACCATGGTTTCACAGGCAACACGCGCCTGTTTATCACGGGCAATTATGGCATCTAGTACCGCGTCAGAAATCTGATCGGCAATTTTATCGGGATGACCTTCAGAGACAGACTCGGAGGTAAACAGGGAATATTCGCTCATCGCGCACTCGACCCTCTGTATGACGGCTGTATGTATTCCACAGCATCAGCAGGAAATCATGGCAGGTGGCCCCTGCCCGTATTAGAGAGCGGCAGCGCCGCCTCGGGAGGCAGAGTCTACACGCTGACGGCGATGCTTCCCATAACGTGATCCTATAATTTGCCATCAGATTTGCCGCTGCATTTGCCGCAACATGGGAAGTCAGCGACAATAGCGCCTTTATTATTTCTGTTTTCAGGCGAGGAGCACCCCCATGCCATCCCGTTTTGAGCTAGCCAATGCCATTCGCGCCCTTTCCATGGATGCCGTTCAGAAGGCCAAGTCAGGCCATCCTGGCGCCCCCATGGGTATGGCTGATATTGCCGAGGTGCTATGGAATGACTACCTCAAGCACAACCCCGAAGACCCTAAGTGGGCTGATCGCGACCGGTTCGTGCTCTCTAATGGCCACGGCTCCATGCTGCTCTACTCACTGCTGCACCTGAGTGGCTACGAGCTAAGCCTGGAGCAGCTGCAGAATTTCCGTCAGCTTCATTCGCCCACTGCAGGCCACCCTGAGTTTGGCTACGCACCTGGCATTGAAACTACGACTGGCCCGCTCGGTCAGGGCTTTGCCAACGCGGTGGGGTTCGCGATTGCTGAAAAAACCTTAGCCGCGCAGTTCAACCGCCCTGGCCACACCATTGTTGATCACCACACGTGGTGTTTCTTGGGTGATGGCTGCTTAATGGAAGGCATCTCCCATGAGGCGGCGTCGCTGGCCGGCACCCAGCAGTTAGGCAAGTTGATCGCGCTGTATGACGACAACGGCATCTCTATTGATGGCGAAGTGGAAGGCTGGTTTACCGACGATACCGCCAAGCGCTTTGAAGCCTACGGCTGGCACGTCGTACCCAACGTTGACGGTCACAAACCTGAAGAAGTCAAAGCCGCTATCGAGCTTGCCAAGAGCCATGACGATAAGCCGAGCCTGATTATCTGTAAAACGATCATTGGCTTTGGCGCACCTAATAAGCAGGGTAAAGAGGACGCCCATGGCGCCCCGCTGGGCGATGAAGAAGTGGCACTGGCTCGCACACAGCTAGACTGGCCCCACGCCCCCTTCCATATCCCTGAGCCTATTTACTCTGCTTGGGATGCCCGCGCTGAAGGTAAAACCCGCCAGCAGGAGTGGGAAGCGCGCTTTGCTCGCTACACGGAAGCCTTCCCAATCGAAGCGCGTGAATTTAAGCGCCGCATGAAGCGCCAACTGCCTACGGAGCTGGCCACTGAAGCGTTAATTGAGCAGGCCCAAGAGCGTGGCGAGACCATCGCATCGCGCAAAGCCTCCTTTGAAGCACTGAACGTGATTGGCCCACAAATGCCTGAGCTGCTAGGTGGCAGTGCGGACTTGGCACCGTCTAACCTAACCTTCTGGAAAGGCGCTAAAGCGATCACGCCAGAAGATGCCAGCGGTAACTACTTGCACTACGGTGTGCGTGAGTTCGGCATGGGTGCGGTCATGAACGGGATCGCACTCCACGGTGGCTTGGTGCCTTACGGTGCGACCTTCCTGATCTTTATGGAGTACATGCGTAATTCAATTCGCATGGCAGCTTTAATGGGTCAGCAGGTGATTTACGTGTTTACCCATGACTCCATTGGTTTGGGTGAAGATGGTCCTACCCACCAGCCCATTGAACAGCTTACCAGTCTGCGCACAACGCCTAACCTAAACACCTGGCGCCCCTGTGATGCGGTAGAAACGGCGGCCTCCTGGGATGCGGCGATTAAGCGACACTCGGGCCCCACGGCGCTGGTGCTATCGCGACAGAACCTGCCACATCAGCAGCGGACTAAAGCACAGCTAGCCGCTATTCAGCGCGGAGCGTATGTGCTGAAAGACAGCGAGAGCACGCCTGAGTTGATTCTGATTGCTACCGGTTCAGAAGTGGCGCTTGCAATGGATGCAGCCGCTGAGCTTGAACAGCAGGGCAAAGCGGTGCGCGTAGTTTCTATGCCGTCGGCCTACCGCTTTAATGGTCAAGATGCGGATTACCGTGAAAGCGTACTACCCAAAGCGGTGACCAAGCGTATCGCAATTGAAGCCGCCCACGCCGACTACTGGTACAAGTATGTTGGCCTGGAAGGCCGTGTCATCGGCATGACCACTTACGGCGAATCTGCCCCAGCGGGTGATCTGTTCAAGCACTTCGGCTTTACGGTTGAAAATGTGGTTAAGCAAGCTAACGAACTGATCGGCTAAGCCATGCCTGCACTCAGTGGCTTTCTATGGCTGGTTAGCTACTGGCTTATCGGTGAAGTGGTGATTCACTTCGCCGGTCTGCCTATATCCTCTGGCGTCATTGGCATGCTGTTGCTATGCGCGACCCTGGCAGTACGAGGACGCGTGCCCACCAGCATTGCTTCTGCTACACAGCCGCTGATCGCTCTGCTCGCTATGCTGATTATGCCCGGCGTCGTCGGTGTGTTTTTCATTATCGGCGAGCTTGCTGGGCAGTGGACCGCGATTCTCATTGCGTTATTGTTGGGCACACTACTGAGTGTCATTACTACCCTCTGGCTACTCAAACGGCTGATAACACCCAATCATGCTCGCTGATACATCGCTGCTCACGATGCTGACCACTACTCCGCTGTTTGCGGTGGGGTTAACACTGGCGGCTTATCTTATCGGAAGTGCCCTTTTTCAGAGTTTAAAACGCCCCTCTTGGCTGCCCGCTATATTGATCGCGGCGCTGCTTCTTGCCGGGACGTTAGCGCTGATAGGACTGCCTTACGCGACATATCAGCAGGGTGCCACCTGGCTAACGGTGCTACTGGGGCCGGCTACCGTGGCATTAGGCATGCCGCTTTACCAGCAGCTCCCACGTATCGTCGAATTGTGGCGGCCACTGGCGATTTGTTTGCCGATTGCCGCCACGCTGGCGGCTTTCTATGCGATGGCGATTGCGTGGTTACTGGGCAGCTCCGACACTATTCTTGCTTCCATCGCCGCTAAATCGGTGACCGCGCCTATCGCGATCGGCATTACCGAGCAGCTTGGCGGCATGGTTCCGCTGCTCATGGGGGCATTATTGATTACGGGCGTGGTGACTATTCCCTGTGTGAGCCTCGCTGCCCGCATGCTGCGTATTGATGACGAGCGCTTGATAGGTTTTGCGCTTGGCTTGAATGGACATGCCATTGGGACGGTAAGAGCATTTGAGATTAGCCCCAAGGCCGGGGCATTCGCTTCGTTGGGAATGAGCCTCACCGGCATTTTCACCGCACTGTTACTGCCATTAGCCTGGCGACTGATGGGAATGGGGGGTTAACAGTTTCAGGCAACGGGTAGACACCGGTAGTTGTTAAGAACTGACGGCTTAAATGCGCTATCATCGAGATGGTTTTACACCCATTTTTGTTTAATGACTCACTTTTAAGAGCCACCCTTCTGCATGGCTAATTCCGCATCTACGTATCGCATTGCCATTAACGGTTATGGACGCATTGGCCAATGTGTGCTACGAGCTCTTGTCGAGCGGCATCACCCCGAGCTTGAAGTGGTGGCCATTAATGAGCTCTCTGATCTGGCGACGATTACCTATTTAACTCGCTACGACACCACTCATGGCCGATTTCCTGGCGAGGTCGATAATGATGGTGAGTATTTGGTCGTCAACGGCCAGCGCATCCAGGTACTGTGCGAACAAGATCCGCGTAACCTTCCCTGGAAAGCACTCAATGTGGATTTGGTGCTGGAGTGCTCGGGAAGCTTTAAAGACCGCGCCACCGCCGAACAGCACTTAGCGGCCGGTGCCAAACGATTGCTGTTTTCCCAGCCAGCGGAAAATGATGTCGATGCCACTATTGTGTGGGGCATTAACGAAGGCGAGCTGGCGCTTTCCCAGCGTATTCTCTCTGCAGCTTCGTGCACCACCAACTGCTTAGTACCCCTATTAACGATTCTTGATGAAGCGCTTGGGCTTGAGCATGGTGTGACAACCACTATCCACTCGGCCATGAACGATCAACCAGTGATCGATGCCTATCATCAAACCGACCTGCGCCTTACTCGCTCGGCGATGCAGTCCATTGTTCCAGTAGATACCGGTTTGGCCCTCGGTATTAGCCGGTTAATGCCTGGATTGGCAGGCCGCTTTGAGTGTTTACACGTGCGCGTCCCCACTATCAATGTCTCTGCGATGGACGTGGCACTCACCGTCAACCGGGATACGCACCGCGACGAAGTGAATGCGCTGCTGCTGGAGGCTAGTCAGCAACGCTTAAAAGGCGTACTTGGCTATACTGAAGCGCCGATGGCGTCGATTGATTTCAACCATGATCCCCGTTCCGGCATCGTGGATGCCACGCAAACACGCGTGGCAGGCAAGCGGCTTATCAAGCTGCTGTGTTGGTTCGATAATGAGTGGGGCTTTGCTAACCGTATGCTCGATATTAGCCAGCGCTTAGCACGACTTTCAGCAGAGACATAGCCTGCTTTCATCACCTATTTATAGTTAATTTTTATAGTTAGCTTAACGGCATAAACACGAGGAAACCGCTCACATGAATGTGAAAAAAATGACTGACCTTCCCTTGGAAGGGCAACGCGTGCTGATCCGTGAAGACCTAAATGTGCCCATCAAAAATGGCCGTGTTTCTAGCGATGCTCGCCTGAGGGCAGCGCTGCCCACCATCCAGGCAGCGGTGGAGGCTGGCGCGAAAGTCATGTTGATGAGCCATCTAGGGCGCCCTACTGAAGGTGAGCCCGCCGATGAATTTTCTCTCGCGCCGGTGGCTGACCGCCTAAGCGAACTGCTCGGCCGCCCGGTACCGTTAGTTAAAGCGTATCTTGGCGCAACGCTGGATCTTGTCAACGGCGACGTTGTGCTGCTTGAAAATGTGCGTTTCAACAACGGCGAGAAAAAAGACGAGGAGCAGTTGGCGAAGCAGTATGCCGCTCTGTGCGATATCTTTGTGATGGATGCTTTCGGCACTGCCCACCGCGCGCAAGCTTCAACACACGGCGTTGCACGTTTTGCTCCCAACGCCTGTGCAGGCCCGCTACTCGCCAAAGAACTTGATGCCTTAGAGAAAGCACTGGCGCATCCGGCACGCCCGATGGTTGCAATCGTCGGCGGCTCAAAAGTGTCTACCAAACTGGACGTGCTGACTGCCCTGGCTGATAAATGTGATCAACTTATTGTCGGTGGTGGTATCGCCAACACCTTTATTGCCGCCGCAGGCTACAATGTTGGTAAGTCGTTACATGAAGCCGACCTGATCGGCCAAGCGAAAGCATTGATGGAAAAGGTACCGATTCCGCTTCCTACCGATGTAGTGGTGGCTACCGAATTCTCTGAATCAGCTAAAGCAGTGGTTAAAGCCGTCGATCAAGTGGCCGACAACGAGATGATTTTAGACATCGGCCCTGATACCGCCGCGCACTTGGCGAGTATGCTGAAAGATGCTGGCACTATTTTATGGAATGGCCCTGTGGGCGTATTTGAAATCGATCAGTTCGGCAAAGGCACCCAAGTGATCGCCCAAGCCATCGCCGATAGTGCAGGTTTTTCTATTGCCGGTGGAGGTGATACGTTGGCGGCCATTGATAAATATGCCATTGCGGTTCGCGTTTCCTATATCTCTACCGGTGGCGGTGCCTTTTTAGAGTATGTCGAAGGCAAGGAGCTTCCCGCCGTGACAGCACTCGAAGCGGCCGCCAAACGCGGTTAACATGACACGACTTGAACCTGCATACTCACTGCAGCTACTCACACTGACATTGCGGTTTTAACAACCCGATTTTACAACATACACAGATAAGGTGATTTCCATGGCTCTGATCAGCATGCGCCAGATGCTCGACCACGCTGCCGAATACGGCTACGGTATTCCGGCGTTTAACGTCAACAACCTTGAGCAGATGCGCGCCATTATGGAAGCCGCTGATGCCACCGACTCTCCCGTTATCGTGCAAGCCTCTGCTGGCGCTCGTAAATACGCAGGGGCTCCGTTTCTACGCCACTTAATTTTAGCGGCTGTCGAAGAGTTTCCGCATATTCCCGTCGTTATGCACCAAGACCATGGCACTAGCCCGGCCATTTGCCAGCGCTCTATCCAGCTTGGCTTCTCATCGGTAATGATGGATGGTTCACTCGGTGAAGACGGTAAAACACCGACCGACTACGACTATAACGTCGATGTCACCCGCCGCACAGTGGAGATGGCCCACGCTTGTGGTGTGTCCGTTGAGGGTGAGCTTGGCTGCCTGGGCAGCTTGGAAACCGGTATGGCGGGTGAAGAAGACGGGATTGGCGCTGAAGGCAAACTGGATATGGAGCAACTGCTGACAGATCCCGAGGAAGCCGCCGAATTCGTGAAAGCGACCCATGTAGACGCGTTGGCAATTGCCATTGGCACCAGCCACGGTGCTTATAAATTCACTAAGCCCCCCACTGGCGATACGCTTTCTATTCAGCGCATTAAAGAGATCCACGCACGGATTCCCGATACGCATCTTGTTATGCACGGCTCTTCATCCGTGCCACAAGAGTGGCTGGAAGTTATTAACCAGTACGGCGGCCAAATTTCGGAAACTTACGGCGTGCCGGTGGAAGAGATCGTCGAGGGCATCAAGCACGGCGTTCGTAAGGTAAATATCGATACTGACCTGCGTCTGGCGTCTACCGGTGCTGTGCGCCGCTTTATGGCTCAAAACCCTTCTGAGTTCGACCCGCGTAAATTCCTTAAAGAGACCGTTACCGCCATGCGTGAGCTATGTATTGCACGCTATGAAGCATTCGGGACGGCAGGCAACGCCAGCAAAATTAAGCCGATCAGCTTGGATGCGATGGCCCTGCGCTATGAGCGTAGCGAGCTAGCTCCCAAGATAAAATAAGCGCACAACTCCCTTTCCCGCCTATATAAAGACGACCAACTGGTCGTCTTTTTGCTTAACACACGTTAAACTCAATGAAATAAATGTTGCATTGCAGCATTGATAACCTAACACTGACAATGAATGTACGAGGTTTCGTGCTCCAACAAAGAGGCAACAACATTATGAAGCGCACCACAGCGCCACCAATGCTGCCCACTAGCCCGCTTGCAATGTTCGATATTTGGAAGGCTGGCGTAATGGCATTTGAGCTATGGTCGACCTCCTTATCGACGATCACCATGCGCAATCATTTATGGCAAACCCAGCCTTTTTTCAGCCCTAAAATGATGCAAGAAAATCAGAAAATGGTCACTGAAAAACTCGAAGCCAGCATGGAAGCTGGCCTCGAAATGCAAAAAGCGCTATTTAATTCCATGAACGGGAATCTAGCCCCGTGGTGGATAACCAGCCAGCTCACGATGAAACCTTATCATCAGCGCAGCAGTGCGAACTCGCGCCGTCTGGCAAAATAGCGCTATAAGCACTGACGTTATTCTTTATCGTCAGTGCTCTCATCACTTTCACCATCATCTTCGGTGCTTTCGTCATCTTCACCGTTGGCAAGCGCATCCTCCGCACTGCCTGTACCGCCAGTACCCCCTTCAGCCGCCTCGTCGCCAGCAGCCGTTCTTTCGCCGTTATTTTCTTCACCAGCCGCTTCTTTGCGTTCATTCTCAGTATCGCCAGCGTCGCTCTCATCTGTTGAACTACGGGCCTCATCATCCGCTGGTTCTTCAGGTGCCTCGACTTCCTCATCCTCGGTACGATCTGCCTCGTCACTCGGCCGCTCGGAATCGCTGTCACTGTCACTGTCACTGTTTTCGACTGGATCACGTTTAACCGAACCCGCTTTAATACCGTACTCTTCTTCCAATGCGGCATCGTCTAACGGTTCGTGCTGTTGATCCTCTGACTCATGATTATCAGCAAACACATAGCTTGTCGTCGTGAGCAAAGCAGCGCTAAGCGCCAGAGGTAGGATCCAAGGGGTTAATCGCATGATACGCTCTCCATTTTTTAGTTATCTCGAAATAGTGCGTGCATACTATCTCTTCATCATGGTCATCTTAAACATGCATTTTATCGCCATTGGCAGCCAGCCTCGCTAACTGTTTAGTGGCTTATCTTCCCACCTGAAGATATACGTGAATAGCTATCAAAATAAGGATAGCCGTTTAAATTGGCTCAAGGACAATGCTCAGACAAGTAAAAAATAACAAAACAGTGTTCACAAATAGCGTAAAATCCCGTTCAATAGCAGTTTGGTTGGCTTCAACTGACACTGGCAGTGCTTAAGACGCTGCAAGGAACCGCAATGCCGCTCCCACTTTTGCTGTTTGACTGTGATGGCACACTCGTCGATAGCGAGCCGCTTTTAGCCGAGGAAATGGCCGCTGGCCTTAATGCAGTAGGATTGCCTTTTGCATCTTCTGATTATCTTGGCGAGTTCCGGGGAGCGCGTTTCCGACGTATCGTGGCTGAACTTCAGCAGCGCCACGGCGACGTTGACCCAGATAAGCTCGATGTTATGGAAGCTGGCATGCGAGCCAATTTGGCCACAAGACTTGCTCATGAGCTGACGACCATACCAGGTGCATACGAGGCGCTGGACTTACTAGCCGCCTATCCTAGTGCCGTGGTATCGAATGGCCCTGAAAGCAAAATCCGCACCGCGTTAGGCGCCACGGGGTTGAGCGATTATTTTGGAAAACGTTTGTTCAGTGGTTACACCGCCAACTGCTGGAAGCCTGAACCCTGTTTACATCTACATGCAGCGAGTATCATGGGATACCATGCACGTGATTGCATTGCTATTGACGATGCCTTAGTTGGTGTAAGGGCCGCGCTACAAGCAGGAATGACGGTGATTCATTTAAATCGTTTTCCAAATGCCGAAACGACGCCCGAAAACGCTATTATGATTAGTAATATGTATCAGTTACCCGCTGTGGTGGAGCGACTCACTCGTGAATATTGGCAAGCACCCGTTCCTCAGCACTCTGTCGGGGGGTAAGCATGGCTTCGTTGCGTGACCAACTGGGTGGACTAGTTTATTCCACTGAGCACGGTAAAACCTGCCCTGCCTGTCGTGAAGCACTTGATGCCTGCCTCTGCGAAGATGCAAGCGAGCAGGAACGCCTAGCCGCGCTTGATGGTATTGTACGTATTCGGCGTGAAACAAGTGGCCGTAAGGGTAAGGGCGTTACCACGGTTAGCGGCATCCCACTCCCCGGCGATGAGCTTAAAACGTTGGCAAAATCGCTTAAAAAGCGTTGTGGAACGGGAGGAGCAGTCAAAGAAGGTGTTATTGAAATTCAAGGTGATCATCGTGACACCCTGCGCGAAGCATTAAGCGCTCTCGGTTACCGGGTCAAACTCGCTGGGGGTTAAGACCTTTACACTATCATGACTTATCGCTTGGATAAGTCGCTATTGAGCAAGGCACTGCAATGGCTTGGCTGGAATACTTGCTACCGCTGATTTTCTTATTCCCTATGGCGGCAATGGGCAGCATTGTATTAGCGCTACGTAGCTTACACGATGCGCGCGTAAACTCTCCTTTCAATGCCCCGCTTCGTGAACCCGGGCAAGCACTGCGTAACCGTCTTGACCAAGCTTTTTCCAGTCTATTTTTAAACGGTGCTTTAGGCCCTATCATTAGCTTGGCGCCGCTCGTTTATGGTATGGGACGCATGCTGTTTGTCGTGCGTCAGGATTGGGTCGAGTGGGCCTTATATGGCCTACTGAGTACGTTACTTGTATTAATCTATTCACTACTGCTAGTGCGCGATTATCAGCGTATCCGCCGATTAAAATTAGGCCTTGCCTGCGAGCTTGCCGTTGGTCAGGAGCTAGAGCGCTTAGTACGTCCAGATGCACACCCTTACTATGTGTTTCATGACATCCCCACCGACAGCTTTACTATCGACCATGTGGTCGTCACACCTCACGGCGTTTTTGTCGTCGAAACCCGTGCCCGCACGCTTGCTATCGGTTCCGATGGCAGTGAGCTCAATACCGTTGTGGTTGAACGCGAGCGTTTACGCTTTCCGCATTGGCAGGAGCGTCGTCCGTTACATAAGACAAGGCAAGGTGTGAGTTGGCTCACTCACTGGCTAGAGCGCCGCTGTGGCGTACGGGTGCCGGTTCGGGGCGTATTAGTACTGCCAGGTTGGCAAATAGATACCAGTGAGGCTGCCCCAGATATTCTTGTGGTTAGTGGAGATACCTTAGCCAAGCAGTTAACGGAGTTAACGCCTGGCCCATTGGATGACGCTATCCATGACAAAGTTATCAACATCCTGCTCGAGCGCGCCAAATTAATGGAGCTGAAGCACCTGAGCAAACCTTCGGTTTAGGGCCATCGACTTAATCGCCACGTAGACGCCCGCCCATTTCCTGAGCTAGATCCACTGCGTAGTGATCTGTCATTCCGCCAATAAAGTCCAACATTCGTCGGTAGCTATCGTAAAGAGACCATGAAGGCAGCGGCGTATTCTCGCCTATCAGGGCTAATACGCGCTGATGCTTAAAGGATGAATGCCCCGTGTGATGCAGCTCGTGAGCAGCCCCTATAAAGGCTTCTAGAAGGATTCCCAGCGTCGTATAGGCACCAATTTCTAATTTTGCCTTACGCTCATTCTGGAAAATGCGTTCTCGGGCTAATTGCTTAGCAGCCTGGACCCCCCAACCCAAGTCAGGGTGGCACAACTCCAATAGGTCATCACTGAGCGTACCGTTCAACAGGGCCTGTTCATGCTGCACAAACACCGCCCCAACATCGTTTACCGCCCGCTCCATGGCGGCACCACGCAATAGCGCGATACGCCGTCGCTGAGAGACATTTTTACGCTCCATCTCGGCGTATTCAGGAGGGAACTCCCCGGCAACTTGGCGCAAAATTTCGACCACTTCTTCATAGCGCAGAATACCCATTTCTAAGCCATCTTCCAGGTCTAGCAGGGCATAACAGATGTCATCGGCGGCTTCCACAAGCCAAGCCAACGGATGGCGACACCAGCGTTGATCGCCTTGGGGCAACAGACCAACCGCCTCGGCAACCTCTTTTAGCAGGGCTTGCTCCGACTGATACGCGCCAAACTTGCCCGCTCGACCACTGTAACGCACTGTCCATGGATATTTCAGCAGCGTCCCAAGGGTCGCCGCTGACAACCGCATCCCGCCATTAAACTGGTTATATTCAATTTGGGTAATAACCCGAAAGCCCTGGGCGTTGCCTTCATACGTCAGTAAGTCTTCACGCTCGGCGTCAGACAACCCATCTAAAAGACCACTGCGCTGGGCGCGCTGAAACCAGTCACGAATCGCATACTCACCAGCGTGACCAAAAGGAGGATTACCAATATCGTGGCCTAGGCAGGCCGTTTGTACAATCACGCCAAGATCAGCGGGGGTAATCCAAGCAGGCAACTGGTCGCGTAACAGCTCCCCCACAATCATGCCCAAAGAACGGCCCACGCAGCCAACTTCTAAGGAGTGGGTCAAGCGGGTGTGAATATGGTCATTCTCAGTCAGCGGGTGCACCTGGGTCTTTCGCCCAAGGCGCCTAAATGAGCCAGAAAAAACAATCCGGTCGTGATCTTTATGGAAAGGGCTACGACCGATTTCTCGGGTACTTTCTGAGCGTTGGTCGTGAAGACGACGGGGGGAAAGTAATTGCTCCCAGCGCATCTGTGTCATGGGCATTCCTCCTTGAGGAGTGCATTTTGCCATAAAACGCCGGAAAACCGCACGTTATGGTGAGTGGTGAGTGGTGAGTGGTTTCTACTTACGATTCACGACTTACCATTCACACTACCACGCAAAAAAAATCCCCCAGAGCGCAAGCCCTGGGGGATTTTTGGTATAGGTGCCTGACGATGACCTACTCTCGCATGGGGAGACCCCACACTACCATCGGCGCTAAGCGGTTTCACTGCTGAGTTCGGCAAGGGATCAGGTGGTTCACGCGTGCTATGGTCGTCAGGCGTAACTTTAAATGTCTATCATGCTGTTTGTGATCGTCTCACTGCTTGCCGCCCTGGCATTCTGTTGCTTGGGCCACACGCTGCGTATCCGGTTTCTTCGTCATCATTTTGAGCAGACCCCTTGGGTGTTATAGGGTCAAGCCTCACGGGCCATTAGTACACGTTAGCTCAACGCCTTGCAGCGCTTCCACACCGTGCCTATCAACCA
>NZ_JBNNIW010000040.1:0-29669 GCF_050269715.1 Halomonas sp. NPDC076908
TCGGTCACGATAAAACGGAATGCGCGGTCACCATCATCCAGAACAGACGGTCACGTTCAAACGGAATGGGCGGTCACGATAGGGCGGAATACGCAATCATCACGTAGAAATACCATTCGCCGACTTTTGCGAATTTTTTCACGAATGCGGGACTCAAGCGTTTGAGTAGTCATGTAACGCCTCCAGCAGCTGGATAATAACGGATTTTACTCTATACCTTCAGACCTAAAAATACAAAAACACGACATCAGAAATTATAAAACCTTATTTTAATAAATTAAAATCAATTACTTACAAGTTAAATAAAAAATTAAAGCGCCGCATATTATCTACAGCATACCTCTTACTTGTGAGCCGATCACAAGCAAACTCAGCATGTCACCACTCGCTTGGCAAATAATTCGGCCGATTGGCATTCCACGCTTTCGATCCCGCTGAAAATTCTCTAGATTCTGCAATACTCGGACGGCACCAAAGTGCTGACCCTTGCCCAATAATCTGGAAAAATGGCGATACAACCCTTGTGCCTTCAAAGGTAATGCTAAGAAACCACGTCGGCTTTTGTGGGCAAAGGCGTGGGACCAACAAGGTAATAGCAGCTGCGCTCGGATTATTTACCTTTATCGACGGAAGAAAGAATATGCACACCAATCAGGCGAGGGCTATCAGGGTTGATAGCCCCCTCTCTCGACCTAGCTTTGTATAACGTAACCCCCTAGCAGCATTATCTAGCTAATGCGGTCAAACATCTTCTTCAAGTAGCTACTTCCACCTTCTTCCATAAACAGTACATGCCTGTTCTCTAACTCTGTCTTCTGTGTCGGATCGCCCACGTTAAGCAAGTCAGAAAATTTCGTTGGCGACAGCACGAAGGCATTCAAGGTTAATGGTGGTTCGCCAGGTTTAGCCTGAGCAGCTAATGTTGACTCCAGGGTTTTCACTTCTTTGTATAGCCCAAGCTTGGGATGATTAAGGTCTAGATTGCGCAAACCTTTTGGATCGACAAACGTCAACCATTGCTGATTGGTTGCATCGTCCACTAGCCACAGCAGAAAATCCGGGTAGAAATTACCTGCCAAGGCAAAACCAAGGCCTTTTTTCTCGCTATCGGCATTGCGCAACAAATACAGGCTTCGGTGCCCGATAGCTTCTTTTCCTGCAGCTGAGCTACAGAAGGCTTCAAGGTCGCGCACAAACTCCCATTCACTGGGCGCATCAAAGCCAAGTGGTCGGAGCTTAAGAGGCACTGCATCCTTATCTTCAAGCGCCAGGAGGGGATAATACAAATGTCGGTCAAAGCTTATGGCTACCATATTCGGGGCTGACCATTGGCTTGCCTCACCTATTTTACCGTCAGTGACAAGCTGCTTCAGCGCTTCAAGCTTTTTCAGATACTCTTCCCCGTCATCGTTATTATCAATTTCGAATTGGTAAAGCTTAAGCATCGATCCGTGGTCTTCATCGATATGGGTAATATCGTAGAACTGGCCTTCATACCCTTTCTTTAATGCATTATAAAAGCGCTCGGTATAATCGATTAGTAGCCGAATCAGGATGTCTTCCTGCTTGCGAATATCACTAAAACTGCGCACTTTTAGTTCGGCAGCGGGAATGTACAGGGTGTACCATTCATCCGAGCCTGAGCAGAAATCGATCAGCTTTTGGCGATCCAAGCGTAGGTTGCTCCAGCTGCGCTGAATCTTGTAATCCTGCAATGCCAAGTAGATCCGATCCCAGTCAAAAACTGAAAAATAGTCAGTATTTAGCTTTTCCTTGTTCCGGTCTTCTTTGGCCCCCTGAAGCCCTTTGCTTTGCGATGCATTTCGCTGGGTACTGAGCGCCTCCACACGCGGATATAAGTCGAGCATGATTTGAGGCGTTTTGATCTTGCCTTCAAATTCATCCGGTATCTCATATAGCCAGGGAAAGTGAGTACGCTTGAACCCTCTTTTCTGGTTATCCTTGTAGCCATCCTTAAGGGCCAGTGTTTTCAGCTTTCCAGCCGGTAAGTTAGCCCGCGTGGGGAAATCTAGCTCTAAAATCTCATCACTGGGCGTGATGCCCTCTTCACGCAGATAGTCTTTAAAGGCCGCCATATAACTGGCGCGCACGCCAAAAATATTGAGCGTTTCCAGCTTATCTAGATGCACGCCTTTGGGCCGCTCCTGTGGCGTGGTTCGTTTGAGAGAAAAACCCTTACCTTTCAGGCGTACACCACGACCAAACAACTGAATAATCTGTGAGCCTTCACCCTGCCCCATATTCAGCAGTCCCATAGTCGAGACCCGCCAACTGCTCCAGCCTTCGGTAAATTTGCGTGAGCCGATCAGCACGTTAAGCTGGCTACTCTTATCGTTTAGCGTGCCGAACAACGCGCCGCCAAAATCATCGCGCTCACTGTCGAATGTTTCTTTATCTTCTGCCTGACCGAATAACTTGCCTTCATCCCCGATATTTATCAGACCGAATGGTTCAGCATCTCCTACGCGCAGTGCTAACTCACCTTTGCTGCTTTTTATATTGACCAGCTTAAGTCGCTGCTTGGCGGGTGCGTTGAACACTCGCTGTAAAATATCTGCATAAAGTGCATCTACGTTATCAGTGAAGCTCATCAACGGTGTAAAGCGACCTTTGAAAATATTGTTGCCTTTAGCATCTAATATCTGCGACCTATCAGCGATCAGGTCAGCCAACCATGTCTTGATTTGAGCATCATTGTTCAAGAAATCTGCTAGGAAGCTAACAACCTCCAATATGTCTGAATCTTCCCCGGATACCGTATTGCCTACAAACACCCAGAGTGGTTTTTCAATGTTGAAATCGTTCAGTTTTTCGCGATGGGTGCTCCACAGCCATAACTGCTGATAAAAAGCCAGCAAACAGGCAGTGAAGTACTTAGCCGCATTATCTCCCTGCTCGTAGGCATCGCCATTCATATTGAGAATCAGCGACTCTTTACCGTAACCGTCTTCATAGAAAAACTTATAGGAGTAATCAAACAGAATACACTTGGCGTAGATTTCGCGAGTGGCTGTCACTCGGGCAAGGCGCTTATCCTCTAGAGATAGCGTCAGCTCTGCCAGTTGAGTTTCATCCAGCTTTTTCAGGCTGCTAGTGCCGAACAGCATCTTGGCACGCTTTTTCTGCGTTTCCAGCTCCGCCATTTCCACGGTATAGCCTTTTGCAACCGCTTGACCGAAAGTGGCGGAATACTCAAAGGCAAAACCGCCTTGTATCAACGCATTCCTACGCCGCATCCACGCCGTGGCATCTTTACCAGTTCCCCGATGCCCTTCGTCGACCAACACTAGGTTATTCCCCTCAAACGCTTCTACAGCAACAGTCTTGTCACCCTTAGTATCACCTAGTTTGTTGATGTCGATGACTTCAACCATCCCAGGGTACTTTAGCGTTTGATTGTTGTTAAAATGCTGTGCTGCAAAGCCCGACAACTTCAACTCATCCAAATGCTGCCGCGATAGCCCCTCATTTGGTGTCAGCAAAACAATTGTGTCCGGATGACTGTCCGAGTGCCCTGCTTGATAATAATGAAGGTACTGCTTTATGTTGACATGAAGCAGTAGGGTCTTGCCGCTGCCTGTGGCGTTCCAGAACGCCACCTTGTTCAGATCATCAGCGACAAAATCGCGAAAAGGTTCTGCGCCTATTTCATCACGATAGCGGGCCATCTCTTCATTTAAACCATTGAGTAAGATTTGCCGCTTATTGAAATACCAGTCCATGTAGATTTCAGTGAATAACAGCGATAGGTACTGAAAGTACTTCATCTGCAGCTCATGACCTTCCAGCTTATTACGCTCGGCTGTGATCTCTTGCCAACAACGGACAATATTCAGGTCGTAGCGGCGTAGGTCCGTCTCCGCAACCAAGTTAGGGTTGAACAAGCCGTGCATCAGCTCATGAAAGAACTTGCTCTGACCATCCTCGTCGATGCCTTCATGCCGGTCTTCACCAAGGCGCTGTTTTAAATCTGCCAATTTTTCGATGTTGAAAAACGTTAGCATCCAGCGGTTAAGAACCAACGCCTGGTGAAAGCTGCGTTTCTGATTCTTTTTACTCACTCCGCCTCCCCCTGATGGTTACCTGCATTAGGGACGACTCCACCTTGCTTCAGCAGCCGGTCAAAATCGCTTTCAAACAACCTATCTTGAATGACGCGGTATTTCTCAAACTCACTTTCGGCATGAGCCTTTGCAATCACAGCCGTTACCTTACCTGCATCCTGCAAGACTTCTCGGTCGGTCACCTCAATAAACCGATTGAGGCGAGTTTCCCAATCCTGCATGGTCATAGGGATCTTGCGTAGCGCCATGTCTTCGGCCACATCTAGGTAGGCGGCCACCAGCCGTTCCAACTGGGCCATTTCATGCTGGGTCAGGTAGTTTTTGGCTACACTGACATCAAATTTATGTATTTTTCCCTGCGGCGCATCTTTCCAAGTAGTAAGCCCCATGTACTCCTTAGAGGCATCGGCACGGTGGTAAACAACTTCTGCTGCGGTCTGGCCGTGAATAGCCCAATGCAGCTTATTCTGTACGGTAGCAAAGAAACGCTTAGTCGCTTGCGCCGTCATATCGTAATCAATAGCGGTGACGTATAGATCGGTAATTTTCTGGTAGAACTTACGCTCCGAGAGACGAATCTCGCGAATGCGCTGTAGTTGCTCTTCAAAATACTGATCACTGAGGATGGACCCGCCACTTTTGAGGCGTTCGTCATCCATCGTGAAGCCCTTGATGGTGAACTCCTCGATGATAGTAGTGGCCCACTTACGGAACTGCACCGCACGCTCTGAATTGACCTTGTAACCCACGGCAATAACGGCACTCAAACTGTAGTGCTGGGTGTTATAGGCCTTACCGTCGGCGGCAGTTACTCGAAATTTTCGAATAACTGCCTCTTCCTGTAATTCACTGTCTGAAAAAATCTTTTTCAGGTGGTAGTTAATAGTGTGAGTTTCTACATCATAGAGCACGCCCATCATTTTCTGGGTCAACCAGATACTTTCGTCGGCGTATATAGCCTCCACTCCCCCCTTACCGCTGGCGGCCACAAAAGTGAGGTACTCCGCCGCCGATGATCGAATCAAGTCGGTTGAATTTTGCTTGCTACCTTTATCTTTGCCAGTGGCCATCACACATCCTCCATGGAGAACATGCGCTCCAAAAACTCTGACTCAATTTGGCGCAGCTTTAGCACCCGCGTAGCGCCGCCTTCTTCGGCTGTCTGCGTTAGTACAGTGGGGATGTTGTGGTCGCCGTTGATATAGACCACATCGAATTCATTATCGGCTGGGTTTATAGCCAGCCTGTTGCACAAGCGGCTAACGCCTTCGTAATTCAGTAATTCACAATCACGCCAGAGCACTAGACAGCTTTCACCACTTGGCAAGGTACCAGTCACCGTCACAAAACCGCGTTCTGGCTGGGCATCGATATGCTTGATGCGCAAGCCAATCAGGTAGTTAAAGGTTTCAACCAAGTCGACTTTAGTACGCTCATAAGCACCAGCAGAGTCAGTGGCGATATTCATGGCATAGTCGAAAGGCTTGTTGAAGTCCTCAACCGATAGCAGTGAACCTCGGCTTTCTACATCCAGCATGTAGTGAAGCAGATAGTCATCTTTTGCAGCCTGGTCGAGAGCGTCTAGCGTTTGGTTCTGTTTAACCTCACGGCGTAGCTGGAGATTATTCAGAGTGTCTTCGTAGCTTTCGAGCTTGAGGACTTTGAAACAATGCGAGATACCCGTTTCAGGAGTCGTCGGCTTACCAAGACGCCAATCAGCAGAGTAGGCAACCTTCTGCATACGCGGCTTGATAATGGTATTAAAGTAATCACCCTGCTCAACTGTAATATATTTACGCTTTCCACCATCAAGGCGGTTAGCTGTCGCCGTGGCGTGCGCGGTACTACCGGACCCACCAAAACAGTCGAGAACAACACTATCTTTATCAGTGGAGTGCAAAACGAATCGGCTAACGAAATTAGCATGCTTAGGAGCAAGAAAAACGCCAGATCGATTAAATAGATTGTGTGTTTGCTTTTCGCCGTCTGAGTAGTCTGTGAAAACACTTTTACCTACATTGGTCTCAACTTCATGCAGCATTCGTTTGATACGCGGCACTTTTTTTTCATCTTCTCCCCATGCAATCCGCCCGTCCTCATCCAGAGCCTTGAAGCTGCGTTTCCCTGGGTTCTCAGGATCATGTTTGAAAGCCACTTTCCAACCACTCTTGGGGTGTGGAGTAGGCAAACCTTTATTCGGATGGACAGGCTTATACCAACGGTAATTTAAATGGTTTTTGTCATGAACTGTTGGAGATTGCTTGCTTGCAGGCATAGAAAGGTCGCCTTCCTGCCATATCCAAATCTTTGCACCAACGTCCTCGGCTTCGGCTTCTGTCACCAATTTTCCGAATTTATCGCGATATTCAGCACGGCGGTAGTTGTATAGCCCTTTCCAAGGATCATTCCCTTTTTCATTATCCCATTCCAAACCTTGATCAGCGACAAAGGCGCGGTATTCTATTTGATGCTGCTCAAACAGCTTTTTAATTTCTTCTTCGATTTCGGATATTGGTGGATAACTTGGATTTAGCCGTGCTATTAGCTCCATCATTTCTGCATAGCCCGGTTTTGGCTCACGAAACATGGATTTATCTTGTTCAGCCACTTGCCGGTTTTTTGCGTAAACTAGAACATATTCGTGATTAGTCGAGTAGTTAGGCGCTTGGCTGTTATTAGTGTTCATTGCCCAGATAAGCTCTTCGATGTGATTATCTTCACCGAAATTATTACTGAGAATATGATCTAAATTTTGGCGCTCATGCTTGTCGATGCTGACGAAGATGGCCCCGTTTTCCGGCATTAGCGGCTTAAGCTTTGCCACACGATTATCCATCATCGTCGCCCAAGCTGAATGCTTAAAAGAATTCTTGTAAGGAATCGAGTTACTAGCCGTATTGTAAGGGGGGTCAATGTAGACGCAGCGAACCTTTTCCGAATAACGTTCGCCTAAGAGCGTTAACGCCTGGAAATTGTCACTATGCACCATCAGCCCATCGGGGCTGCCATCTAGGTCGGGGATCGCATTCATAAGATCGGCACGAAACTTCGCATCGTACAATGCGGTATCCACCATCAGGTAAGGATTAACCTTCAGGTCTTCAACAGTGCCCGGCTCAAGACTTTTACACATACCTAAATCATGCCACTGCCCCCATTGCCTTTCATTGTTAGCAATCGCTGGGTATAGCTCTTCTGGCACTCGATCCAGCGTGATGCAGTAATGGCTCGAAACCACAAACTTCTTCTTTAACCATAGCTTCTTCTGAAAGTCTTCTAACTGGGCAAGGAAACCGATTAGCTCCAGGGCAATGGTACGCAGGCACTGAATCATGCGTAGGTTCTTTTCGATATCGGCAAAGGCGCCTGCATTCTGCACATCGTCCAGATGCATCACTTCGTTTTTAATATAGAAGTCTAGCTCGCGGCGCAGAAAACCACCTAGATTCTTATGAATAAAGTAATCGGCGTTATTTTTAGCGGTGTAATCAGTTAGGTATTTTTCTAACAAAGTACGCTGAGGGTTCTTCTCGGTAGGCGCACGATTGCTCAAGTCTAGCCAGCGAGCCTTAACCGCTTCGTCCTTTAATACACCGTCGACCGCTTGTTTAACGAGCGCATCCTGTTTTGTACCTTTAGGCTGAGGTGCATACTCAAAGCGGATAGTCAGCTCTGTGCCCTCTTCGCCAACCACTTCCTCAACCGGGGTTAGCGCTTCCTCGTACTCTTCACCTTGCTCATCGGTTCGAATGACCGTCTTTGGGTGAATGAGTGCGAAGCGACGCTCTTTATCATTGTCTTTACGGTTGTCTTTAGCGGTATCGGCAGACACTAGACGGAAGTGAACGGTACGCCCATCGTCCAGCTTAAAGCTGTAGTTGGCAAAATTTTCACCGCTCTTGGTGTAGTACTGGTCTTTATTGGCCCAGTGCAGCATGACCTCTTCGCCAGAATAAGGAATGGCGTAGGTATCACCCTTGTAACGGCGCTGGCTGATAAAATCACCATTGTCGTAGTAGCGGGAAAAAAAGGTCAGTAAGTGAGAAAAGACAGCGTTTTCGTGCTCAAAAGCCCCAGCGCTGTATTCAGCCAGCTTCTGACGCAGCTCCTGCACTTTGGGTACATTGTCAGGGTCAAGTCCGTCGGCGGTGTACTGCTCTTCTTTTTCTTTCAATTCACGAGTGATCTGCTCACGCTGAACATTGCTGCCACTGCTCAGGGCTGACTGCACTTTTTTTGGTAAACGCTTTTCTAGGTATTCATTGATCTCATCAGCGCGCGCATTGAGAATCCGGTAAATACCAAAATCTAACTCTGGCTGATCAATCTGAAAAATTTCGCGCAGCTTAGTGACAAGCTCTTGAAATTTTGGACTATTTGATTCATTCATGTTCTCAAACCTTAAAAGTTATATCCCTGCAATGTCATACGACTTGCCAGCGCAGGGTGAAAAGCGTCTCTGTTTCGGTTGTTTCCTGCAGACGTTGCTGCAAGGAGTCAATAAGTTGATCGCGCTGCTCTATGATTTCGTCTTCCACAGCAAAGATATCCCGACGCTGGCGGCGCTGCTGTCTTTCTAATGAGGCGATTTCCTGTTGAATATCCGACTGCTCCTGCAGTGTTGAAGCCTTGCGGGCATCTCGCTTGAGTTGTGCGATACGCGCCTTGGTGTTTTTCAGCGCTTCTTCTGCTGCCAATAGTTTGTCTTCGGCCCACTTTTCCAGCTTGTCGCGCTCTTCATTAAACAAGCGCTGATTGGCTTCGAAAATATCGGCAACAGCAGCATTAATATGGCGTTCGCTGTTAGCGACAAGCTGAGCTGGAGGCTTATCATCCAGCACTTGCGGCTTGCCCTGGGCTTCAACTGCCATCAGCTTTTCGCACACTTCCTGGTCGAGTGACTGTCCATCGTCAGTGAGACCAGAAAACAGCAAGGTTTCGGTCGTTTCAAATGCAGTGACCTGTAATCTGTCCAGACGCAACCAACCGGTCTTGCCCACTAATTTTTCGACCTGGCTTATTTTGCTGTTGTGAGCACTGTAATCAAAAGTGATTTTGGCTTGAGGGGTTTTTGCGCTCAAACTACTTTCCTGTGCCCACTCACCCAATGGGTGGCTAAGCCGATAAGCGTGAGCGAGCATGTCAGGCTGAGCTGCGCCTCGAATCAACTGATATCGGCCTGGTGTAATGTGAGAACTCATGCCTGCCGGAGTTTTCTGTAAAGCAAATGCATAGGAAGCATGATCAAAGCGCACATATTTTTCTAACGCGTAGCGAGTCACCCCCCAGAACCAGCGGCCCAGTTTATCAAGACGTGCTTCAGCTTCATCTAGTCGGAGCTTGAGCCGGTCGTGGACATCTGCGTCAAAATTCTCTAACAGTTGGCTTTGAGTGTCCTTGATCCGGTCATTGATCGCTTCTTCTAGCTCCTCCTGCAAGGCGTTGAAGGCTAGTTCAATGTCATCTGGGTGGCGGCAGGTCTCGTAGATAGAGAGAATACGTTTTTCAAAGTCTATGCCGCTTTCTATGCGTCCTAGCACTTCATCCGAAGCCCCGAACACCCCTGAGAACAGGTGCAGCTTTTCAGATAGCAGCTCCAATACCCGCTGATCAGCCTGATTACGCGTATTCAGGAAGTTGATAACCACTACGTCGTATTTTTGCCCGTAGCGATGGCAACGACCAATTCGCTGTTCTATTCGCTGCGGGTTCCATGGCAAATCATAATTAATCAACAGCGCACAAAATTGCAGGTTGACCCCTTCAGCAGCAGCTTCTGTGGCGATCATGATGTCAGCACCGGTGCCATCGTCTTTACGAAAATGATCAATTAGAGCAGTGCGTCGATCTACCTGCGGAGAACCGGTTACTCTATCTGTGCCCTGATAATCTGCTAACCATTGCTGATAAATGACCGTGGTGTCTGGGTGGTTATTAGTCCCACTGAACATGGCCAGCTTGCCATCATAGCCATTGGCGGCCAAAAATTGGTAAAGATAACCCTGAGTACGCTTTGACTCAGTAAAAATAATGGCTTTGCGGGGAGCCCCCAGCTCAGTCATATTGGCAAAACCCAACTGCAGCGCTGTGAGCAATGATTTGGCTTTGGTGTCAGTTTGTAGGCCCTGGGCCAGCGTGATGATACCGTTTAGCTCATTTATTTCTTCGCGAATAGCCTGGGACTTTTGCTCGGTTGTTTTCAGTTCCTGCTGCAGTGCGGGAAGATAGCCCTGATTGGCTATTTCAGCGCCTGCACTTTGCTCCAGTTCTTGTTCTTCCAGGTAATCGGTTTCAAGATCATCCTCTTCTACCCACTGTTCCAAAAGATTGATCTTATCGGCTGCGGCTTCATCTACCAGTAACTGTTCCAAGCGTGCGCAGATAGTGACAAGAGTACCGACAATAGCTGGGGTACTTGAGGCAAGCAGCTTGCGTAGTATCAGCCCTGTTAGGTGGCGCTGGCGTTTGGGGAGGGCAAAAGATTCCTCGCGCAACAAAAAGGCAGAAACTCGCTCGTAAAGAACCTGCTCGGCGTCAGTGGGGTTGAAAGGCTGCGTTATTGCCCGCCGTGCTGTGTACTGAATGTACTCCAATACATCTTTACGTAAGGTACGTTGAGTAAAATCAGCCAGCCGACCGCGTAGCTCCTCCAGCCCATCAGGATTATTCACGTATTGCTTGCGAAAGGACTTTTCATCACCAAACAGATGTCCATCAATCAAGGTGGAAAGCCCGTAAATCTCCATCAAGGAGTTTTGAAGCGGCGTCGCAGTGAGCAATAGCTTCTTACGGCCTTCCAGGCCACGGCGCAGTGCTTGCCCAGTTCGGTTGCTTTGGCGATGAGCGTTACGCAGCTTATGCGCCTCATCGATTACAACAATATCCCAAGAGATAGCCCGCAGCTCAGCTTCTAGCCGAGCAGCAAACTGGTAAGACATGATGATGACGGTCTTGCCAGCTAGGTGTTGCAAGGTTTGCAGGGCGCTACCAGCTGACTGTTTACGGAGCGCGATGGCATCCAGCACGGTAGTAGGAACCGCAAATTTATCTAAGAGCTCCTGTGCCCATTGCTTGCGTAAGCTGGCAGGCGCAATGATCAGTAGCTTTCGACGGCGCTCAGCCCACAACTGGCATATCACCAGCGCCGCTTCAATCGTTTTACCAAGGCCCACCTCATCAGCCAGCAGAACGCCTTGCTGTAGTGGGTTGCGCATGGCAAATAGCGCCGCTTCGATCTGGTGAGGGTTCAGGTCTACGCTGGCATCAAATAGCGATTGAGATAGACGATCGACACCATCCGCCCCGTGACGTCGAGTTAGTTCGTGGGCGTAATACTTGGCGTGGTAAGCAGTGATTAACGTTTGCATTGCACCTAGCCTAGCCACGGGTTGATAACGATGACACCTGTAGCCTCAAGAGGGCTTGTTCCCCATATTGTAAACGGCTGATGAAAGACACATATCATACACGCTAGCCAATGGGGATCAGCCTTTAAACTTTCGTAAAATGACAAACAGGAGAATAAAACGAGGGGGAAATACGTTACCCGCAGACCAAGGGACTTATAATCCCCTGCTTTTTGAATTAAGCAAATATAGAAGTGGTGGGCCCAGTAGGACTTGAACCTACGACCAAGGGATTATGAGTCCCCTGCTCTAACCAACTGAGCTATAGGCCCGAAAAGCGTGCATATCATAGCGAATGTAGCGGTGTGAGGCTAGCCCCCCTTGCGCTATCTTAATGTCATTGTGGCTTTATTTTGTGGCACTTATTTCAACCCGAGGGGTCTTGTGGGTAGCTCCTGGCCTTATTGTCTTGGTCTTATGAACAGTTCTTTATGCGGAGACGCGCTTTGAAAGCATTAATTGCTCTTTTTCCCTTATTGTTGGCGCTACCAGTTTCAGCTGACTGGCAGCTTGACCCTGGCCAGTCCCGGGTGCAGGCATCGATTACTCAGTTGAACGGTGAGGCACCACAAACTCACCATCATCAGGTGCGCGATCTGCAGGGCGATATCTCCAGCGATGGCACGCTGCGTCTGCCGTTAAAGCTTAGCCAAACCGACGTACTTGAGCGGTTTGGCGAGCTGCCGCCGTGGATAGGCTTGTTGGCGAATACCACCTTGGTGACGCTTGTCGCTCAAATGTCACCCGAGCGATTGGATAACTTAGATATTGGCCAGTCACTGGTTGAGACGCTGGAATTTCGCGTTCAGTCCGACATGATCAATCAGCAGGAGTCCGTGCCGCTGCGCTTTACCCGCGAAGGCTTGAACGAGATCCGCGTGACCCACGCGGAGCCCATGGCGATGGATGGCAGAGCACTGATGGCAAACAGCACGGTAAGAACCGTGCTGTCGATGCTGGGCTATCAGGAGATTGACGAGCATGTGCCCGTCACCTTAAATGCGCTGCTGGTTAACCGTTAACGATTAGTTAGTGAGTACTTCTACATCCCCCGCCAGGGCCTCGCCGGTTTGTACTCGCCACTGGGCGGCGTAATGGCCGTTAACAGCCAATAGGCTTGTGTGGCTGCCTCGTTCAGCCACCTGGCCTTTCTCAATCACCACGATCTCATCGGCGTGCACAATGGTAGAAAGCCGATGGGCAATCATAATCACCGTGCGGCCATGGGCGATGCGTTTAAGCGAGCGCTGAATGGCCGCTTCGGTTTCGTTATCGACCGCGCTAGTGGCTTCATCCAGCACGAGAATGGGCGGGTCTTTGAGCAGTGCCCTCGCCAATGAGAGCCGTTGACGCTGACCACCGGAAAGCAGCACTCCGCGCTCTCCAACAGCGGTATCGAGCCCCTGAGGCAGTGTTTCAATAAAGCTCCACGCTTCGGCAGTTTTGGCGGCGTCGATGATCGCGGCTTCGTCTGCATCAGGCTTGCCATAGGCGATATTGTCACGAATGCTGCCTTCAAATAGATAAACATCCTGACTGACTAAACCAATCGACTGACGTAGCGAGTTCATGCTTATGTTAGTAATCGGCTGCCCATCAATAAGCACTCGCCCGCGTTCCGGGTCATAAAAGCGCAGCAGCAGCTTGATCAGGGTGGATTTACCCGACCCCGTCGCCCCTACCAGCGCTAAGGTCGCACCTGCCGGCACGTCTAGGTGGATACCATCGACACCGACGTGGCTCGTTGCGTAGTGAAAACTTATATCTTCAAAGGTGACTTCACCCCGCACTGGCTGTGCAAGCAGTGTGGCGCTGTCATCTTTGACGGTAATCGGCACTTCAAGCAGATCGAGGATCCGCCGCGTGCTGGCCATGGCACGCTCAAACAGGTCGATTACCTGGGCCAAGCCAGTGAGCGGCCAGAGCAGACGCTGGGTCAGAAATACCAGTACGCCATAAGCACCGACGTTTAAGGTCCCGTTCAGCGCCATCATGCCGCCGACGGTAAAGGTGGCCAAAAAGCCTGCCAAAATCGCCATGCGGATGACCGGAATAAACGCGGAGCTAACCTTAATCGCTCGGCGGTTAGCTTCTACGTAAGCTTCGCTGGCATCGCGCAGGCGTTCGGCTTCGCGGTTTTCGCTGGTAAAGCTTTTAATCGTGGCGATGCCGCTCAGGTTATTAGTTAACCGGCTGGCCAGATCACCCACCTTCTCGCGCACATCGCTATAAAGTGGCCCGGCTTTGCGCTGGAAGAAGAACGCGCCCCAAATAATCAGCGGAATCGGTGTAAACGCCAGTAGCGCAATCAGCGGCGAAAGCACGAAGAACACCGCGCCAACCGCCACCACGGTGACAAATACCTGAATCAGCGCGTTGGCACCGCCATCTAAAAAGCGTTCAAGCTGATTGACGTCGTCGTTCATGGTAGCCACAAGCTGGCCGGAGCTTTTCGATTCAAAGAACGCCATATCCAACCGCTGGGCGTGCTCGTAGGTATCTTGGCGCATATCGGCCTGCAGCCGCTGGGCTAAGTTGCGCCATAGAATTTGAAACAGATACTCAAACAGCGACTCGCCTGCCCAAATAAAGAACGTCAGTACCGCCAAAATGGTGATCTGCTCTTGAGGAGACTCAAACCCCAGCCGCGCCACAAAGCTATTTTCCTGATTGACCACCACGTCGATGGCAACACCAATCAAAATCTCGGGCGCAATATCAAACAGCTTGTTGATAACCGAACAGGTAGTCGCGGCAATAATGCGCCGCCGATAGCCTTTGGCGTAGCGCAGTAGCCGCACCAAGGCTTGAAAACTGTGTGCAGGAGAGGACACAAGCATTCCTTACTGGGGTTGTTATAGGCTGAATTAGCATTAGATTAGAAGGACAGAGTAATGAAATCGCCCTGCCTTCACTAGCAGCAGTTCATCATCAACAGAACATCTATCGTTCGGCAATAGGCTAAGTCTTGCCTATCAAACGGGCATGGGCGAACGCCGCACATTGGCAAGCAATGGACTGCCGGTATCGGGGTCAGTTAATAGCGTACACTCAACTTGATAAAGCGTGCGTACTAAATCGGGAGTGACCACCGTGGCAGGCGGACCTTCCGCGACAATCTGACCTTCGCGCATAGCGATAAGATGGTCAGCGTAGCGGCAGGCGCTGGCAAGATCATGCAATACCATCACCACGGTGCGACCGTGATGAGCAAGGTGCTTAACCAGTTCGAACACTTCAATCTGATGGCCTAAATCCAGCGCTGAGGTGGGCTCATCCAGCAGTAGTAGCGGGGTTTGCTGGGCAATGGTCATGGCAATCCAGGCGCGCTGTCGCTGACCACCAGAAAGGGCGTCAATTGGCCGATCGGCGAGTTGCTCTAACCCTGCTGCGGCCAGTGCGTGCTGTACCACGCGCTGGTCCTCCGCTGACCACTGGCGCAGCCAACCTTGGTGGGGCTGGCGGCCAAAGCGGATCAGCTCGGTAACGGTTAAGCCTTCCGGCGCGACGGCTTCTTGGGGCAATAGCGCCAGCTGGGTCGCCAACTGGCGTGTGGGAAGGCGCTGAATATCGTCGCCGTTCAGCAGTACCGCCCCACTGTCAGGTTTATGTAACCGCGCAAGCCCAGCCAACAGCGTTGATTTCCCGCAGCCGTTGGGGCCGACAATAGCGGTGACTTGCCCGCTGGGCAGGCTGATATCCAAGCCATCAATCACCTGCCGGGTGCCATAACTCATGCCTAACGATTGCGTAGCAAGTGTCGGTAGTTGAGCGTTAGTTTCAGCGCTCATTGGCGACGTTGGGGACTGGCTCATGTGAAGCTCCGTTGCGGGCGCATTAATATCCAAAGTAGCCAGGGGCCACCCACCACTGCCGTAACAATACCCACCGGAATCTCGATGGGAGCGAGCAGCGTACGCCCGGCTAAGTCAGCGAGCACCATCACCAATGCCCCAGCAAGCGTTGCCGCCATGATAGGCACGCCCCGTGAACTCGACAGCGACCGGGCAATTTCCGGGCCAATTAGCCCCACCATGCCGACCGGCCCAGCAACAGCGACCGCCAACCCCGTCAGCGCAACCGAAAGCAGCAGTACTTCCAGTCGGCGTCGTTTGACGTTAACCCCTAAACCGCTCGCGGTGGCATCTTTAAAACGTAACAGCGTTAATGAGCGGGCCAGCGCCAGTGCGGTGGCCAGGCCTAACGCTAACCCAAGCATCAGTAGCTGTAGCGCGCCACTGGGCCGGGCATTTAACGAACCCACAGTCCACGGGTAAGCGGCGTTGGCAGTATCAATCGCTACCCGGGCAAGGAGCAGTTGAGTCACCGCGCCAAATACCGCGCCCACACCAATTCCTGCGACGATAAAACGGTAGCCCTGGGTGCCGCTGCCCGCTGCTAAACCAAAGGTAAGCACTGCTGCCGTGGTCGCCCCTGCCAATGCCATGGCAGGCGGCGCAATAGAAATGCCCATGCCTACGATGGATGCCACGGCAAACGCCGTCGCGCCATTATCAATGCCAATAATACCGGGTGTTGCCAAGCGATTGCGGGCTAACGTTTGCATTAAAATACCCGCCAATGCAAAAGCGGCCCCAGTGAAGCAGGCGGCGGCCAAACGTGGCAAGCGTAGTTCTTGCACCACAAAACTCGCCATCATGTCCGCATTGCCAAACAGCGCTTGGAGCACCGCTGCGGGGGCGACTTTAACGCTGCCCAAACTGAGATAAATAACGCTGGCCAGCAGTAGCGCGCTAAATAGCCCCAGGTTGACCACCACCGCACGCTGTTCAAACAGTACGCTGCTCGCGCCTTGCTGATTTTGCCAGGCTAACCGCCAGTACCCTGGAGGCGGCGAGACGGTGTTGTTTTCACCCGAAACCGCTCGGGTCGTAGGAGAGAAAGGCATAGCTGAGGGTTTAATCGATGTGGTTTTCATGAGCCAACTCATAACATCGGTAGGCGGCGCGCGCGCACGACCGCTATTAATACAGGTGCACCGCATAGCGCAGTGAGTACGCCCAGCGGTAACTCTGAAGGAGCGACCACCACCCGCGAGATGATATCGGCGGCGAGTACGATCAGCGGCCCAATGGGTAGGCAAAACAGCAGCGTGCGGCGAATATCAGGCCCGGCAAAGGCTCGGGCAACAAACGGCACCACCAGCCCGACAAAGGCAATCGGTCCCGCAATAGCTGTGGCAGCCCCGACGAATAGCGCCACGCAGGCCACCACCAGCCAACGAATAAGGTTGGGGTGATGGCCAAGCCCTGAAGCAACCCGCTCGCCTAAGGCCAGCGCGGCTAAGGGGCGAGCAATCAGCACAACAATAAATGCTGCGACCAGCATACTGGGCAGCACGGCAAGCAGATCGTCTAAGCGACGCCCCGCCAAACTACCAATCACCCAGAAGCGTATTTCATCGGCAGCGCGCTGGTCGTAAAGCAGTATCAGCGAGGTTAATGAAGCGAGCAGACCAGAAAACGCAGCCCCAGCGAGCACAAGCCGAATAGGGTCATTGCCTACACCGCGAAAGCGCGCCACGCTCAATACGCACACGCAGCCCACCAATGCACCTAACTGTGCAACTGAAATACGCAGGGTGGCCGCGCTAGCGCCAAGCACTAACGCCAGCGCTACGGCAAACGCAGCGCCCGCACTAACACCTAACAGGCCCGGTTCGGCCAATGGGTTGCGCGCCACGGCTTGCAGTAGCGCACCCGCCACCCCTAGCGCCATCCCCACCACAACGCCGATTAAGGTGCGTGGTGCGCGCAGTTCCCAAACGATAAACTGCGCTTCGCTGTCCTGGGCGCCGAAAAGTAATGACAGCGCCCGGCCAGGGCCAATGCTGCCCGCCCCTATTAATAAGCTAACGAAGCTCACCGCCATTAAGGCGGTGAACAGTAACAATAGTAACGTGCGTGGGTGAACACGCCTGATGCGAGTCGTTACAGAATACGGAACCGTCACGGCAATAGCGCTGCCTCTATATCATTCAGAATAGCTTGCGCAGCAAGCGGGCCATTGGCGCTTGTCCATAGTTGCCCATCCACCGGCACAACGCGCTCTTGCTGCACGACGTTCAGGCGCGTGAAAGCGTTACTTTGCTTGGCCGCCTCCAGCGCTGCTTGTCCATCTTCGTTTAGCGTTGCCAGGAACAGCCAATCGCCATCCACTTGAGAAAGATTCTCCAGGCTAAGCACATCGCTATGCACGCCTCGCTCGCCGACCAATCCGCCATCCTGAACATCTAAACCAGCTTGGGCTAATAGACCTGATGAAAATAGGTTTTGTGACATGACCATTGGGCCACCGGGCATCCAACGAACCAGGAAAGTAGTGCCGCCAACGCCAGCTGTCTCCACGGCCTCTGCCATTTCTGCGGCACGCTGTTCCACGGCTGCAATGGCCTCTGCAATCGCCTCTTGGCGGTTCAGCGCTTCGCCATAAAGGCGCGCTTCATCTTTCCAGTTATCCGCTGCAAGCGGCTGAGTCGGCGGTACAATGGTGGGGGCAATGCGGGAAAGCAGTTGATACTGCTCATCGGACAACTGTGCGGGTGCCAAAATCAGATCCGGCTGCTGCACTAAAACGGCTTCGATATTAATCTCGCGCACTACCCCCATTATCGCAGGCCGGTTATCTCCTAAATGAGCTTCGATATAAGTGGCGACGTTATCGCCGCCACGCGTGGTAACCGCACCCAGCGGGTTCACGCCTGCCGCTACTGCCGCATCCAATGCGCCTTCATATAGGGTCACGACACGTTCTGGCGTACCTTCCACGTCAACTTCGCCAAAGGCTGTCTCGAGGGTACGTGCTTGTGCGATCCCCATCGCTAGGCCGCTCAGCAGTATTCCCACTAGGCTGTTGCGCAGAACTGTTTGCAGCATGAGTCACCCTCCATAAAAAGATGCCAAAATAGTAATGATTCTCAAAACCATATGCATCAAAATTACATCGAACGCTGCGTTCCACTATATGCAACAGCTTTTAAATCCCTCCTCTCTTTTTGTGGGTTGCGCAATTAGCAACGGTACGTTCCTTATGGCCCGCTCGTTTTCTGGAACTTTTTTTCATAGAATCCTCAACGCACTTGATAATCAATATCATTAGATAATTAATATCGTCACCAAGGGGATCGTTATGCCGCGCTTCACTCGAACTGCTCTCGCCAGCGCTGTTACTTTTGCCGTCGCGTCAGCGGCCGTCCATGCACAGGAAAACAGCCAACTTAGTAATATGGTCGTCACGGCGGCAGGCTATGAGCAGTCGCTGAATAGCGCGCCAGCCAGTATTTCAGTGGTGACACGGGAGGAGCTTGAACAGAAGCAGTTTTCGAATATCGCTGAGGCGATTGCCGATGTACCAGGGGTTGATGTACGTTCTGGCACCGGTAAAACCGGCGGGCTAAATATTTCGATCCGTGGCATGCCAAGCGCATACACGCTCATTTTGATCGATGGGCGTCGTCAAAATGCTTCAGGTGACGTGACCCCTAACGGCTTTGGTGAAACTTCCACCAGTTTTATTCCCCCTCTTTCCGCTATTGAACGTATTGAGGTTATTCGTGGGCCAATGTCCACGCTGTATGGCTCTGACGCCATGGGCGGGGTAGTTAACATCATTACCCGCCGCGTGAGCGATGCTTGGGCAGGCTCGGTATCTGTTGAAAACACCTTCCAAGAAGATCGTGATGCAGGCAATAGTTCCGCCATTAACCTCTACACCTCTGGCCCATTGGTAGAAGACACCGTTGGCCTTCAATTACGGGGGCGTTTATTTGACCGCGATAGCTCCGAACGCATGATTGAGAATGGCTCTGGCCGCGACCCGCGCCCTTCTGAAGCGCGCATTTACTCTATTGGTGGGCGTCTGAATGTAACGCCTGATGATACGAACGAATTCTGGTTGGATCTTGAACGCTCGCGCCAAACCTACGATAACAGCGATGGTCGCCTGGGCAACCTGGACACACCGGCGCGTGTATTCGGCTATGAAGATGAGCTGCGCTTCAACCGTGACCAAGTCGCGGTTGGCCACACTGCGCAACTCTCAACGGGCACGTGGGAAAGCAGTGTGACCCATAACACCACTGAAACCTTTGGTCGCACCTTGCCTGCGGGCAGTGCGCCTGATTTCGGTTATGAAGCAGAAGGCGGCGAAGCGCGCCTGCTTGAGAACCGCGACATCGTGGTTGATAGTAAGTTTGTCGCGCCGTTAGGCGACCATATGGTCACTGTGGGTGGTCAGTATATTGATTCCACGCTTGAGGATGGCGCAGCAGGTTCCGAATCGTTTGAGCAAAATAGCTGGGCGCTGTTTGCAGAAGACGAATGGTACTTACGCGATGACTTAGCACTCACCTTAGGTGGCCGTTACGAACACCACGATGCCTTTGGCGGCCACTTCAGCCCACGCGGCTACTTGGTATGGAGTGCCAATAATAATTGGACTCTGAAAGGTGGCATTAGCCAAGGCTATAAAACACCCTCGCTTAATGACTTACACGATGGCGTAAATGGCTTCACCGCCCAGGGCCAGTCCATCACTATCGGCTCACCGGATCTTGAGCCAGAGAAGAGCACGAATTACGAGTTGGGGGCTATTTACGATAACTTAGCGGGCTTCTCGCTAGGCGCCACAGCGTTCTTTAATCAGTTTAAAGACCGCATTGCCAATGCCGACGACCTAGCCAACTGTCAGTTTATTGATAGTAATGGTAATACTCCTAATGCGGGATTAAGCAATTGCTTGAGTGTGGGCAACTTTACTCAGCAGGAGAGCTTCAGCCAGTTAACCAACATTGACCGTGCGGAAACACGTGGCATAGAGCTAAACACTAGCTATCAAATTGCCCCTGCATGGTCTATCCGCGGCGGTTACACCTATACCGATACGGAAATTACCTCCGGCGAAAACGAAGGCATGGTGCTTACCAATGTGCCAAACCACAAGCTAACGGCTGACCTTACCTGGGCGATCAATGAGCGCTGGAATACGACGTTGGAAGGCGAGTACTACTCTTCCCGTGAGCGCTTTGCTGCTGGCCTCCCCACATCAGGCGAAACCTTGTCACTCTATGAGCAGCTCGGCAACAAGTTGGATGGCTATGAGCGTTTCAACCTGCGTAGCTCCTATCTAGTCTCCGACAACGTCCGCTTAACCGGCACGATCTATAACCTGTTTGATAAAGATTTCTCCAGCTCCGATACGTTTGAGCATAACGGCGAAACGCTGCGCGCCTACAACTTCACCCAAACAGGTCGCTCCACTGATGGCGTCGCCCTTGATGGGCGCAGTTTCTGGGTATCTGCAACTTATGAGTTCTAATCTGTTCTAACTCACCACGTTCCACTGACTGTTTCGATGCTTATCTTCTGCCCCGGCCATGCGTTGGGGCTTTTTTTACAAAAAAAACGGCTATCACTGGATAGCCGCTTCGCTAATTTGCCCGAATAATATTAGCTCTGGCGTTTTAGAAGGAGACGTTCAAGCCTAACCAAACACGACGGCCATCTTCTACATAGCCATACTCATCGTAGTCAATATCTTCATCAAATAGGTTGTAGATGCCCGCATTCAGCTGGGTTGTCTCATTTAATTGGTAGCCGATACCTGCATCTACAAAGGTGTAAGACGGGGCTACAATGGCGCTGCTCGAAGGACCTGTCGTCGGTTGGCTCTCCTCGCCTCGATAAGTCATTTTGGTCCACTGTCTCAGCCTGGAAGATACTTGCCAATCTAACGATGCCGACACCTGGTGACGTGGTAGTTGGGTTAGCGGCTCACCTGCATACTCTCCACTTTTTTGCTCGCTATCTGTAAAGGTATAGCTCCACAGCATCGCTAAGCGGCGCAGACAAGCTGATCTCTGCCCCCTGGGTGACCGCCTCATCGATATTGATGCGATAGGTAGGATCACTGCCAAACTGGTTAGCGCCCTCAGCACACACCCCTTCAGGGCAGGCGATACGGGTGATTTTGTCTTTAAAGTCATTGTGGAATACCGTCACGCTACCGCTAAAACCAGCGTCATTTGCGTAAAGGAGTGCTAGCTCTTTGTTGAGCGAGGTTTCTGGTTGCAAGTCAGGATTGCCGTAAACATCGCCGCCGCGGCTGGTTTGCCCCCAATCGGCAGTCATCTCACGTAGATTGGGCGAACGATAGCCAGTGGAGACGCCACCTTTCAGCGTCCAGTCCGGCGTCATATTCCACACGCTATACAGCCGTGGGCTAATATGACTACCGAAGTTATCATCATCATCCAAACGTATGCCGCCAGTTAACGCCCAGGTATTCGTCAGCAGCCATTCATTTTCAGCAAACAGGGCCCATTGGCTATTCTCAATCTCAGTACGGGACGAAATCGTATTAGTGGTGTTGTCTTCTAACGCCTCTCTTTCATAGCTAGCCCCAACCGTCACCATATGTGCTCCCAGAGGCATTACTAGGCTGGTTTTGGCGGTAGTATTGTTAATTTCGATATCCTGGGATGGATTCTCACTGGTTTCACGCTGAAGAAAGCTTTCGGTGGTGCCGATATCAAAGCGCCCACTATGCGTCAGGGCAACGTGCCGATGGGTATAGTCGTTAAAGCTATCGGCGCAACCGCCTCGACAGCCTTCTGCAGGCGCCGAGCGGCCCATCAACGATTGGCGATCTTGCTCGGTAATACCGGCTTCAGCAGTGAAGTCGTGGTTATCTGAGGCGGCAAGACTGAATCGTGCGGTAAGGCTTTGCAAGCTCTTGTCTTCGTAACCGTTAAGTATGTTGTCCTCATCGCGCTGAGACATACGCCCATATAGCTGAAGCCCTAACCTGTCCCCCACTAAGGGACCACTAAGGTAAAAATTAGCTTGGCGACTGTCGCCGGAATCACTGCTTTCTTGCAGCACCGTATCGAGCTGAACATTACCGTGCCACTGCTGGGCCACTTTGCGGGTAATCACATTAATGACGCCACCAATCGCATCGGAGCCATAGAGCGTCGACATGGGTCCACGCACCACTTCAATGCGTTCTATTGCCTGTAGCGGTGGAAGCCAATCTTGCTCAAATCCGGCGCTACCATTGGGGCGAGACTCACGAGAATTTTGTGGGCGACCATCCACCAAAATCAGCGTGTACTGGGAAGGCATACCGCGAATGCTAATGTCTTGACCGTTATCCCCCGCACCACCACCGGTCACTATCACACCGGGAACATCGCGCAGCGCATCGGTGATATTTTGATAATGGCCGCGCTCTAGCTGTTCACGGGAAACCACGCTGATGGAAGCCGGTGCATTGGTGATTTGCTGCTCAAAACCTGAAGCAGTTACGACCATATCGTCTAAACGAGGCGTTTCTTGTGCCCACAGAGTGCTACTAGCAAGCGCAGAAATCGTGCTAGCCAGCAGCGTACGACGCAAACAGGGTGACATGACAATGTCCTTCATGGTGAGAGAGCAACCGCTCTATTAAATGCGAATTATTAGCATTAATATTTTTGCACACTCTCTACACAATCGGGTGAGACGGACTGTTCAACAAAACGGAACACAAATGCCTATTATTTGCATTCTCACCAAACGGTGGCACAATCACCCTTCACCTATTGCCCAGTGGGCCTGACGATGTATGACTTTGACGAACTCACTGCCTTTGCCGACGTGATGGCGACAGGCAGTTTGACGCGCAGCGCTCAAAAACTTGGCTTAGCTAAATCAACCCTAAGCCGTCGAATTAGCCAACTTGAAGCCCGGCTCAATCAGCCTCTGTTAAGACGCCAGGCAAACCGGCTGATTCCCACCGAGGCGGGGCTGCTATTTCATACCTATTGCAACGAGCTGTTAGCCATGGCCGCTCATAGCCAGGAGGCGCTGGCTGAACTACGCGAAGAGATCAGTGGAAAGGTGACGCTTGAAGTGCACGGTGCACTTGCGCGTAGCTGGATGGCGAGCGCCATTGATGCGTTTTTAAAACAATACCCGAAAGTTGAGCTAACCCTGCATACCCGTGAAACGCCACCCACGAAAATGCACAGCAACAGCGTGCATGTCTGGCTCGGCCCCACTCATGAGTGCGGGCTCAACCAGGAGCGTTTAGGGGAGTTGGCACGCGGGCTGTATGCAAGCCCAGATTATCTAGCGACGGCAGATGCCCCAAGCCACCCTGACCAACTTGAACATCATGCCTGGGTTGATCTGCTTGCGACCGCCTCTAATGGTTTGCTACTCACTCATCCTGAGCAAGGTGAGTACCTTTTCAGCCCCCCGCACTCAAGGTTGAGAGTCGATTTAACAACGCTACACATTGATGCCATTGCCCGCGGCCAAGGCATAGGGTTACTTCCCCACTGGCTGGTTGAAAAACGTGAACAGCATCATCCCGGTGAGTTAATCAATTGCCTGCCGGGCTGGGAACCCGCTGCGCTGCCGGTCACGCTGCTCTACGCTTACGGGCACCAATCCCGCAGAATCAACGCACTGCTTGATTTTTTACGTACCCACATACCGGTACAGTGGCGCATTGAAAGCGCGGTGATATAGCGTAATAAAACGCAATAACCTTGCCAGTTAGGCCGCTTATTAACGACAATAGCCAGCCTAACCCGCCAAGGACCCCACGATGCTTGCTGAACTGTTTGCCATTATGGCGCCCGTGCTGGCCGGTGCAGGGCTGGGTTATATGTGGGTGCGCTTAGGTTACCCGTATCCCGTCGAATTTATTACCCGGTTAGTCTTTAACATTGGTACGCCCTCCTTGGTATTAGCCTCGCTGGCCGGTGCTGATATCGACGCTACTACCTTTGGTCAGACGATGCTGGCTGCAGCATTGGTGATTCTAACCATGGGGGCTGCGACGTTCTTAGTGGCAAAGTTACTACGGCGTGATTGGCGGGTGCTGCTTGCCCCTATGATGTACCCCAACACCGGCAATATGGGATTGCCGGTGGTGCTTTACGCCTTTGGCAGTGCAGGGTTTGCCTACGGTATTACAGTGATGGTGACCGTCTCACTCTTTCAGTTCACGTTAGGCGCGGCGCTTAATAGCAAAAGCAACCCGCTTAAAACCCTGGTAAAAACGCCCACGGTCTACGCCATCATCATTGCCATGACGCTGCTACTCACGGGAACATCGCTACCGCCCTGGTTGGCAAATACGGTTGATTTGATGTCAGGCTTTACGGTGCCACTAATGCTGATCACGCTTGGTGTGTCATTGGCCAGCATCCAAGTTAAAAACCTGCGTTCGGGATTAGGATTCAGCTTGGTGCGCGTCCCCCTTGCCGCCACAGTGGCTTGGTTTATTGCTGGATGGGTGGGGCTACCCCCGCTCGCTCAGAGCATCCTAGTGATACAGATGTGTATGCCAGTGGCGGTATTTAATTATCTATTTGCTCAGCGCGCCCAGCGCGAACCTGCCTATGTGGCCAGTTTGGTATTTTGCTCTACCTTATTGGCACTGTTTTACCTGCCTGCGCTGTTAGCTTTACTAATGTAAACACGCTTAGGGGAACCCAAACACGCAGAACGAGTCACTGCTAGACTTAGGATGACGTTGAAATAGGACGACATCACTATAAGAGGGTTTACGATGCGCATGACAAAAGCTTACCGATCCGCTCGCTGGCTTGGGCCTGCTGCCACTGGCTTACTTCTTATCGGCGCCGTTAATAGCGCCCATGCAGAAGTCATGCATGAAGCGATTGAGAGCGAGCACCTGACGTTTTCAATTGAGCGCGTGGCTGATGGCCTCGAGAACCCTTGGGCCGTTGCGTTCCTACCCGACGGTCGTTATTTAGTAAGCGAGCGTAATGGGCAACTGAATCTCATCGATCCTGAAAGCGGTGAATCCTCTGTCCTCGAAGGTATGCCAGAGGTCAATCATCACGGCCAGGGCGGTCTGCTTGACGTTGTGTTGCACCCTGGTTTTGGAGCAGAAGATGGCGACAATGACTGGGTTTACTTTACCTGGAGCAAGCCTGATGGCAGTAACAGCCGCACAGCCCTTTCACGAGTAAAATGGGAAGGCGACGAGCTAGGTGAAGTTGAGCATATATTCGAGCAAGAGCGTGCCTCAGGCCCTGGTCGCCACTATGGTTCGCGGTTGGCATGGCTGCCCGATGGCACCCTATTAATGAGCATTGGCGACCGTGGTAGCGAGCCGCCACGCGCTCAGGCGAGCAATGACCATGCAGGCTCAACCCTTCGCCTTACCGCCACTGGCGGCGTTCCAGATGACAACCCCTTCGTCGACGATGCCGACACCCTTGATGAAATCTACACCCTGGGTAATCGCAACATTCAAGGCATGACGGTGTTGAGCAACGGCGAAGCCTGGGCATCCGAGCACGGGCCGCGCACCGGTGATGAGCTTAACCATATTGAGCCAAGCAATAACTATGGTTGGCCCGATGTTAGCCAGGGCAATGATTACGCGACCAACGATCCCATCGGTGAAGACTCATTACCCGGTATGGTTGATCCTGTTTATGTATTTGAAGGCCGCTTTGCGCCTGCTGGGCTTACCGAAGTAACCAGTGATGCTTTTGGTGCTTGGCAAGGCAGCCTGCTGGTCGGAGGTTTAGGCAGCGAAAAGCTACTCCTGCTACGCTTGGAAGACGGCAAGGTGGCCGAAGAAGAGCTTATTTTAGAAGGCGAAGTAGGTCGTATTCGCGATGTTCGTCAAGGTTCTGATGATGCCATTTACCTGGTCACTGACGATGCTCAGGGTGGCCTTTATCGGCTTCGTCCCGTTAGCGTGCATTGAAACGCAAGCACTGAACAACCAATATATGAATAAACGTCTGTCATAACACCACCATGGATGCACCATGCGACTTCGCAATTTAATTATATTAACAGTAATTGTGCCGCTGTTTGTCATCCTGGTGGTGTTTAGTTTGGTGGCGATCAAGTCGCTTGAAGATAACGTTCGTTCCAAGCTGCAAACGGAAGTAGAAATTATTACCCGCGCACTAAGCACCTCGCTTAGCTACGCGGTCACCCCGGATAGCGCTACCCCGCTTGAAGAGGCATTGCAGTCTGCCTTCTCATTTCATCGTATTTACGGTGCCTATGTATTTGATACTGATGGGCGCGACATTTATGGGTTAGGGCTTGGCAAAAATATTTTCAGCCGCGATGAGATTCAGCAGGTCATCGAGCGTGACGATATGTACAGCAATTATCGTCAACACGATGGCTGGAATTACTACTCCGCCTTAACACCACTGCGTGCACAAGATGGTACTGTTTACGGCGTTTTGCAGGTTAACCGTCTCAATACGGGCATAGAGAACTACACTGGCTTTATCAGCATTGTGGCCGTATTGGTGTTTGTTGTCGGCGCTGCGGGAATTGTATTCAGTATTTGGTGGGGCTTTCGACGCTTTATTGAACGGCCACTAACCCGCTTGTTGCATGTGATGCAGCTAGTTGAAGACGGCGACCGTAGCCAGCGTGCAGCAGAGGATGGACCTACCGAATATCGCCGCCTTGCCTCAGGCTTAAATGGCATGCTAGACGCGATGGCAGAAAAGGATTTTGAAATTGAAGACCGCCAGAGGCACGAAATCGAGTTAGAAAAACGTCTGCGCAAGTCGAAGAAACTGGCAGAGCTGGGCGTATTGGCCGCAGGGGTTGCCCACGAAATAGGTGCACCGTTAACCGTCATTAACGGTCAGGCTCAGCGTTTGGCTCGCCGTGATGTGATTGGTGATGACGAACGTGCGCGATTAGGGCGTATTCGCGGCGAAGTTGAACGCATTGTAGAAATTGTCCGCCAACTAATGGAATTAGGCAGACAGCACAATGTTGAAAAAGACGAACTGGCCCTCAATGAACTTATTTCCAGCGCCAGCGATTTAGTCGAAGAGCAGCTTGAGTCACACAATATTCGCCTAGACATTGAATTACCGTCGCCCACACCCAACCTACTGGCCAACGGTCAGCAAATTGTACAGGTACTTACTAACTTGCTGCGAAATGCCGCTCAGGCTGACGACGTTAAGCGCATTCGCGTGCGAGCCCAGCAGCAGGATCATGAACTAATAATATGGGTAGAAGATGATGGCCCGGGCATTCCGGGTTCCCATCACCAAAAAGTATTCGATCCCTTTTTCACCACCAAACCGGTGGGGCAAGGCAGCGGGTTGGGACTTTCCATGGTGCATCGCATTATTAACGACCACGGCGGTACGATCGGTGTATTTGACAGCGCCCTTGGCGGTGCTGGATTTGAAATTACGCTACCCCTTAGTGAAACCGCATCCGCTTGAGGAAAACGTTTGTGACCCATCAGGAACACCTTTTACCTTTATTGGTGGTGGAAGATGACGCCGCTATACGTGAATTGCTAGAAGAAGAACTGCAGGATGCAGGCTATACAACGCTAGGCGTGTCTAGCGCTGAAGAGGGTATTGCCTTACTCAGCCACACCACCGTCTCATTGGTTATCACCGACGTGCGCCTTCCCGGCATGACCGGCATTCAATTGCTGCAACAGTTACGCCAAGCAGGCAGTGAACTGGGAATTATTGTGATTACCGCCTTTGGCACCATTGACCAAGCGGTAGAAGCGCTAAAACTTGGGGCTGACGACTTCTTAACGAAGCCGCTTGACCTTGATGCTATACGCGATGCTGTTTTTCGTGTATTGGAACGCCAACGCTTAGCTATCTCTCATGACTCTGATATTAGTCATTTCCATGGCATTGTCGGCAAAAGCCATGTTATGCAGGGGCTGTTTCACGATGCTTCGCGCCTCGCCAAGAGTGATGCACCGATATTGATACTGGGTGAAAGTGGCACGGGTAAGGAGCTGCTGGCTCGTGCTATTCATCAGGAAAGCCCTCGCCATGACCAACCGTTTGTGCCGGTCAACTGCGCCAGCATTCCTGCCGACCTAATGGAAAGCGAATTTTTTGGCCATGTGAAAGGTGCCTTCACCGGGGCCAATGAAGCACGCAGAGGTCTATTCCATAGTGCACAAGGTGGCAGTCTGTTTCTAGATGAAATTGGTGAGATGCCGATTAACCTTCAAGCTAAGTTACTACGGGCACTACAGGAGAAAACCGTACGCCCGGTAGGTGGCGAGCGCGAAGAGCCGGTGGATGTACGCATCATTGCGGCCACCCATCGCAATTTGGAAAAAGAGATAGAGCAAGAGAATTTCCGAAGCGATTTATTCTACCGCTTGGAAACGTTCTCGCTACGCATACCACCGCTGCGTGAGCGTGGTACCGATATCGAACACCTTGTGTTTGCGCTAATTGATAAACACGCCGATGCACAGGGCAAGCAGATTGAGCAAATTGAGCCGGAAGCGCTCAGTAATCTGCTTAACTACACCTACCCTGGCAATGTCCGCGAGTTGGAAAATGCGATTATGCGTGCCGTGACCTTGAGCGAGGATGGGTTGCTTAGCCATAAAGACCTACCCGAACGGCTGCGAGAACAATCAACGCTGGAAGCGGGCACGACCTTGGTTCCGACACAGAAAAGTGAAGTGCTTGCAGGCACCCAATTGCCAGCACCAGCACCTATCCGTTGGCCAAGCTTAGAAGAAGTCGAAAAGCGCTATATAAACAAGGTATTAGAAGCAACAGGCGGCAACAAGCGGCGCACTGCAGAAGTACTTGGTATTGCTCGTAGAACCCTATATCGCCGTCTTGAAGATAGTGAAGAGTAAAGCAAACTATTAAGGCTAGGCACTCACTGCCTAGCCTTATTTTTCAAGTTATTAAATCCCGATTAGCGCTTATAGATCATCATTTAGGGTATCGTCCGTCGCGCTGCCTTCATTGGACATTGGGCCTTGACCCATTGGCTCTTCTGTCTCCGGCTCAGGCGAGGAAGTCGGTGCAACTTCTTCACTACAACCCGCTAGAGCCACACCACCCAAAGCAATCATTGCCGATAACATTAGCGCTTTGATACGTTTATCCAGATTGGTTAGCGTCATGCCATTCTCCTTCCTATGGATTTACACTCCACTACTAACAGCAGCAGACTCATTTCAACATCTAATTTAAAACCTAGCACTGTAAGCTATCTTTTCAACCATCGGTGGTTTAGACATTCAAATACGTGATATCGGCATAGGGGCGGTCAGCATGGCTGACCGGTCCCCTGCCACACCACCCGGCATGCGGGTCCGCACCGGGCGGTTCGAGAAGTTAAGGTTA